>CAZYQV010000244.1:0-2687 GCA_964649775.1 uncultured Rikenellaceae bacterium | reverse complement strand
CGAGATCGACCGCTGGGAGTACATGGACGAAAAAGTGGGTTACAAAGAGAACGTCGTGGACAAGCACAAGTCGGCCAAGAACAGCCAGTTCGCCCAGCCGCTCTTTGAGTTCCACGGTGCCTGCCCCGGTTGCGGTGAGACACCCTATATCAAGCTGGTGACACAGCTCTTCGGCGACCGCATGATGATCGCCAACGCTACGGGCTGTTCTTCCATCTACGGAGGTTCTGCTCCTTCGACGCCTTATAGCTGCAATCCCGACGGCAAAGGCCCGGCATGGGCCAACTCCCTCTTCGAGGACAATGCCGAGTACGGCATGGGTATGGCTGTCGGCGTGCGTAAGATACGCGAGCGCATCGCCCTCATGATGGAGGAGTCGATGGACAGCGTCTCGGCAGAAACCAAAGAAGCCTTTGGCGAATGGCTCGAAGTCTTCAACGACGGTCAGGCGTCGGTGGCTGCCTCGGAGAAGGTGATGGCAGCCCTGGAGAAAGAGAACAACGCCGTGGCCAAAGAGATCCTCGATCTCAAAGATTATCTCATCAAGAAATCGGTATGGATCGTCGGGGGTGACGGCTGGGCTTATGATATCGGTTATGGTGGCCTCGACCACGTGATGGCCTCCGGTGAGGATGTGAACGTGCTGGTGCTGGATACCCAGGTGTATTCCAATACGGGGGGCCAGGCCTCCAAAGCATCCCCCACAGGTGCCGTAGCCAAGTTCGCCGCCAGCGGCAAGAAAATACGCCGGAAAGACCTGGGAGCCATGGCGATGACCTACGGTTATGTGTATGTGGCTCAGGTGTCCATGGGCGCCAGCAACGCACAGCTGATGAAAGCTGTCCGCGAGGCGGAAGCCTACAAAGGCCCGTCGGTCATCATCGCCTACTCCCCCTGTATCGCCCACGGCCTGCGGAAAGGAATGGCACATACCCAGGACGAGCAGAAACTGGTCGTCGAATCCGGCTTCTGGCAGCTCTTCCGCTATAACCCCATGCTCGAAGAGGAAGGGAAGAACCCCTTCATCCTCGACTCGAAAGAGCCCGACTGGAGCAAATTCGATGAGTTCCTGCAGGGTGAGGTGCGTTTTACATCTCTCAAAAAGACCTTCCCCAAAGAAGCCGAACGTCTCTTCGTGCAGGCCAAGGAAGATGCCAAATGGCGGTATGCTTACTATAAGCGCCTCGCCGAGATGGATTATTCGAAATTCAAGGTGGCTGAATAAGCTTCTTCAGAATACTGAAAAAAATGCCGGTTCTCCAACCGGCTTTTTTTTTACACCGGTATGTTCATTTGGAAAAATAGTGTAAATTTGTAATTTAAAATGATTTTAAATTAACTTGAGACGTGGGAAGGATCCTGGCGCTGGACATAGGAAGGAAACGGATAGGGGTGGCGGTGACCGACCCGGCAGGGATCATAGCGCAGGGGCTGACCACGGTGCCTGCGCATGAGCTGTGGGATTTTTTGGAAGAATATACCGGCCGGGAGGAGGTGGATGAGTTTGTGGTGGGTTATCCTGTGACCCTGCACAATGAGCCTTCGGAGGCATTGCGCTGGATCAACCCGGTGATCAAAAGGTTGCGAAAGCTTTATCCGCAGAAGAAGATCACGCAGGTGGATGAGCGGTTCACCTCGGCACTGGCCCAGCAGGCTATGCTGGCAGGAGGGGTGAAGAAAGAAAAGCGTAAGGACAAGGCCCTGGTGGATAAGGTGAGTGCCACGATCATCCTGCAGGGGTATATGGAACAGTCGAAAAATTCAGAAAGATGATCTATCCAGTGGTAGTATACGGACATCCCGTATTGCGGAAAGTATCGCGCGAGATCCCGGAAGGATAGACCGGCCTGGGGGATTTTGTAAGGAACATGTTCGAGACCATGTATGATTCGGAGGGGGTAGGCCTGGCTGCTCCGCAGGTGGGTCAGGCGGTGCGTCTTTTTGTGGTGGATGCTTCGCCTTTTGCCGAAGATGAACCCGGTCTGGAAGATTTTAAAAAGGTGTTCATCAACCCGCAGATCATGGAACGGTCGGGAGAAAGGGTGCCTTTTAACGAAGGATGTCTCAGCATCCCCAATATCCGGGAAGATGTGGTGCGTGAGGAACGGGTGCGCATCCGTTATCAGGATCCGGAATGGCAGTGGCACGAAGAGGAGTATGACGGCATTGCTGCCCGCGTCATACAGCACGAATATGACCATCTTGAGGGGATCCTCTTCACTGACCTGTTGCCGCCGCTGCGCAAGAAGCTGCTGGCCTCCAAGCTCAGGGCCATCAGCAAGGGCCGCTTCAAAGCCTCTTACCGTACTGTCCTGCCGGGACAACGGGTGCCGGAGATCCTCGGCGTCTGACGATTTGCCCTGAGGTGAAACGCCGCTCTTCTTTGTCTTTTCACTGAAATTTCCTAAATTTCGTTATCCGAAGGCCGCAAAAGATGTCTCTCCCGGATAACGTGCATATCCATCGTATTCCTTTTGTGCGGTTGCTCCTGCCTTTCCTGGCAGGGATCGTCGCTGCGATCTTTTCAGTCTCTCTTTCTTTGATCCTGGTGATCCCTCTTCTTTTGGCAGGAGTGGTATTGGTGATCTTCGCTTTTGCTGTCCGTGACCCGGCCCTGCGGTACCGCAGGGAGCCATGGGGCGGTGCGGGTATTCTGCTGATGTATTTCGCTTTGGGGTTGCTGGTGG
>CAZYQV010000243.1:0-3756 GCA_964649775.1 uncultured Rikenellaceae bacterium | reverse complement strand
TGGAAACCGTCCATCCGGAAATCCTGCCCCTGCTGAACAAAAAAATGACACTCTCCCTGTTTGACCAGGCGGTACACACCCTTACTGCCCACAACACCGGTGTGCGGGCCTTCATCCTGCTCCGCCCGCCTTTCCTCACCGAAGAGGAAGGGATATACTGGGCCGAACGGTCTGTCGACCACGCCTTCCAGACAGGAGTGCACAGCTGTACCATCATCCCCGTCAGGGGCGGCAACGGCGCCCTCGACACCCTGGCCGGATCAGGTTTCTTCCACCCGCCGGAGATCTCCTCCCTGGAAAAAGTCCTGGAATACGGGATCAGCCTGCAACGAGGTCCTGTGTTCGCCGATCTGTGGGATATTGAACAGTTTTCATCCTGTAAAAAGTGTATGGAAGCAAGAAAAAAGAGACTGGAACTGATGAACCTCTACCAGAAGATCTTTCCTGAAACAGTATGCTCATGTTCGTAACAAATCATACAATATCATGAAAAACAATGTCATAACAAATACAATAATTTACAGGAGAAATATTTCAGTATCGAAAAAAATATGTTATAAGCCTATGTTCAAAATATATTTACAATTTGTATTTTTTTAACAGTTTCTTTATTTTTATCCCTCAATAATTTTTCTGGAAATGTATATACAAAATAGTGGTATGATAAGGGTTCCGGAACGAAAGACCTTCAGATTCCCAGGGTTCTCGTTACTATCAATATTGGTTATATTTCTTTTTGTCACCTCCTGTCACCCGGGCGAAAAAAAATCTTCCGGGGCAGGAAAAACGGCCGAAGTACAACTTCCCCCGTCCAATGATGAGCTTTTTCAGGACATCACCCGGGCAGCAGGCATCAATTTTGTCCGTACCATCGGGGATGAACATTTAAGCAATCTGGTGGAGTCGGACGGTGGCGGAGCGGCTTTTCTGGATTATGACCAGGACGGCAACATCGATCTGTATGTGAGCAATGGCAATTACAACAAGATCCTGAGCCGCAATGAGAAAAAAGCGGATATCAAAGATTCGGAGAATCACTTATACAGGAATCTTGGCAACGGCACTTTCGAAGATGTGACGAAGAAAGCCGGTGTCGGTGACCGGGGTTACGGCATGGGAGTCACCGTGGGAGATTTCGACAACAATGGTTATCCCGATATCTACATCAGCAATTTCGGTCCCAATGTTCTCTATATGAACAAAGGGAACGGCACCTTCAAGAATGTGACCAAACGTGCGGGGGTTGCGGGTGATGAATGCAGTGTGGGGGCTGTCTGGCTCGACTATGACAAAGACGGTTATCTGGATCTGTATGTAGGCAATTATATCGATTTCGATCCGAAATACAACTATTATTATGCTCCGGATGGGTTCCCCGGACCGATGGCTTACGACGGTGAGGCGGATGTGCTGTATCACAACAACGGTGACGGCACTTTTACGGATGTAACCAAAGAGATGCATGTCTATAACACAGACGGGCGTGCTATGGGTGTGGGAGCAGCCGATTATGACAATGACGGCTGGACGGATATTTTCGTCTCCAACGACCACATGGTGAACTACCTTTATCACAACAACGAAGGGAAAGTTTTTGAAGACAGGGGGATCTCCTCAGGCACGGCTTTCAACCAGGTAGGTGAGGCCACCATCAGTATGTCGGTGGCTTTTGCTGATTACAACAACGATGGTCTGATGGATCTTTTTGTCTCCGACAATGCATACTGTTCGCTGCACAAGAACGAAGGCAACGGGGTATTTACCGAGATGTCGTACAAGGCCGGTATTGCCGTTGCCTGCGGACAGTTCGTGGGGTGGGCCTCCTCTTTCCAGGACTTCGACAACGACGGTGATCTCGACCTTTTTAAAGTGAACGGTGAGCTGAAACACCTTTACGGTCAGGAAGACCAGCTGTTCGAGAACCAGGGTGACGGCAATTTCAAAGATGTATCGACAGAGCGTTCTTCTTATTTTGAAGAAGAACATGTGGGACGGGGAGCCTGTTTCGGGGATTATGACAACGACGGCGATATAGATGTCTTCATTGTCAATCTGGAAGAACCTTCTGTCCTTCTGCGCAACAACAAAGGAAACGAGAACAACTGGATCTCGCTGCTGCTGGTCGGCGACACCAGCAACAGGGACGGTATCGGCAGCAGGATCACCCTCCATGCGGGAGGCAAAAAGCAGTATGCCCAGAAGATGAGCTCCGGCGGCTATCTCTCCACCAACGATCCCCGGCTCCATTTCGGTCTGGGAAAAGAGACCATGGTCGACACGATAGAGATCGTCTGGCCTTCGGGGAAAAAACAGACGCTGACCAATGTCAAAGCCAACCAGTTCCTTACCATCAAAGAATCTGAAGCAAGCAAGTAATCCATGGACGCGAGAAGAAGACCGGTTTTATACGTTTTATTGACAGTTGCCATAGCTGTTGGCATCACGTTTATCTCATGCAGCAAAGAAGATGCCGGCAAGAGGCTGGTCGTGACCCGTGTGCCTGCCTCCTCTTTTGCCGCCGGTGAGGAAGGTTGTGTTCCTTCCTGGGAAGGGGCTGCCCTGGTCGTCGTTCGTCCGGAAGAGCACAACACTCCCGAAGTGTTGACAAAGGATTTTCATTCGGCCTGCTCGCCGCACGTCTCCTATGACGGCACCCGCATCCTTTTCTCCGCAAAAAAAGAAAAGGATGCCCCCTGGGAGATATGGGAGATGGACCTGAAGAACAAGAAATCGCGCCAGATCACCCACTGCAAGGAGTCGTGTCATACACCTTATTACCTGCCCGGCGGCCGGCTGGTGTTCACACGGGAGATGCCCGATACAGGCACGGGTTCTTTCCTGACGCTCTTCACCATGACCCTCGACGGCAAGATGCTCCGGCAGATCACCTACCATCCCAACAATGATGTGATCGCCACCATCCTCAACGACGGACGTATCCTGATGCTCAGCAGTCAGGTATACCCTGAGAAAGGAAAAGCCAAATACATGGCCTTGCGGCCCAACGGCACCAAAATGGAGTTGTTCTACAAGAGTCCCGCCGGGACAAGGCCGGGCCCGAGGGTCCACGAGACACGCGACGGCATGATCCGCCTTACCGAGCGCTCGGCAGCAGGCAAGTGGAACATCGTCCGCATCCGTTACAACAGGTCGCTGCACTCGGCCATGAACTGCACGGAAAAGATCCCCGGCGACTTCTACTCGGTGCTGCCGTGTGACTCCGGCAGGCTGGTGGTCAGCTATCGCAAGCCGGGGGATGCCACTTACGGAATAAGCATTTTCTCCCCGGCAGAGAAAAAGGTGGTCAGCACCCTTCTCACCGACGGAGAGTATGATTACATCGACCCCGTGCTTCTCATGCCTTACGAGCGCCCCAGGAACCTGCCGGACGAACTGATGTGCACCTACCCCACGGGCCTGCTCATGTCGCAGAACATCAACTTCACCGACGAGGAAGGGGAAAAGAGACTGGACGGCCGAAAAGCAAAATACATTGAGATCCTGGGCATGGACAAAAGCCTGGGATGGATACCGGTGGAAAAGGACGGTTCTTTCTTCCTGAAGATACCGGCCAACCTGCCTTTCCGCCTACAGACCCTCGACGGGAACAAGAAAGTGCTCCTCGGCCCTTCCGACTGGATGTGGATACGGCCTTTTGAAAGACGCGGATGTATCGGTTGTCATGAGGACCCCGAACTGTCCCCCGACAATGTGGTTCCGATGGCGATCAATTATTTCCCGGTGGTGGTGCCGGTG
>CAZYQV010000242.1:0-4595 GCA_964649775.1 uncultured Rikenellaceae bacterium | reverse complement strand
CATTCCCTGTGACCCTCCGCAACTCAAAAGAAAGAGGGTCTCCGCTTCCATTGCGAAAGCGGAAGAAGCCGCAAATGTAGGATTTTACCCTGAAACCGGAAAAATATTTTGCCCTATTACATGAAAACAGGGTTTTATATTACATACTCCAAACATTCTGAAGGCGTATTTTAGGCTAATTTTTGACGAAATTATCTTTTCTTTTACCGGTGTTTCGGAAATTTTCTTTTTCTTTATCCGGTCTTATTCTTAATTATTTAACTTAAACCGGTCATGATGAGGAATTTATTTTTCGGAATTTTTACAGCATGTTTCAGTCTTTTGATTGTTTTCCCCGGATCTTCCCAGGTCACGGACAAAGAAGATGATGTCCGCACACAACATTCCGACACCCTTCTGGGCTGGAAAGCCGGGGGCTCCTTCGGACTCACTTTTTCGCAGAGTGCTTATTCCAACTGGTCGGGCGGGGGTGACAACGCCATCTCCGGGATCAGTGACCTGAATCTTTTCCTGAAAAAGATCGGGGAGAACAGTGCCTGGGAAAATACGCTCCAGATACGGTATGGTATGCAACAGCTTAAGAGTGACGCTCTGAACAAAACGGACGATCTTCTGAATTTCACTTCCAAATACGGATACAAGGCAAGTGAACACTGGTATTACTCAGCACTGGTAACCTTCACCACCCAGATGACCCCCGGCTACAGCAGTGATGATGCCAACCTGAAGATCTCCAACTTCATGGCTCCTGCCTACCTGTTTGTGGCAGCCGGTTTTGATTACAAATGGAAAGATTATCTGAGCATCTTCCTCTCGCCTATCACCAGCAAATCCATCTTTGTGCTCGACCGGGCTTTGTCTGATTCAGGTGCTTTCGGAGTAACCCCGGGCAACAGTATAAGAAGTGAATTCGGAGGTTATATAAAGCTTTTCTTCAAGCATGACATTGTCAAGAATGTCAATTTCCAGACCAAACTGAACCTCTTTTCGAATTACCTGGACAAGCCGCAAAACGTAGATGTATTTTGGGAAGTAAAGCTTGAGATGAAAATCAACAAGTTCCTGTCTGCCAATATCCTGACAAACATGTTGTATGACGACAACACCCACGTCAAATATGATTCGAACGGGGACGGTATCCTTGACCGGGAAGGGCCCAAGCTCCAGTTCAAGGAAATCTTCGGCCTGGGGATCAATTTAACCTTTTAGGACCTGAGGAAAGGGAACCGCTTCTGCGATCATTTTTCCACGACATCCCAATAGACCCCTTTCCTTTCGCTGAAAGCAGGATCATTCCGCATGATCTCGCCCAGGATCTTCAGGGCCGTGTTCAGTCCGGTACAACTGTGATCATAAAAAACGGGGCCGTCCACCACAAAAAAAGAGGGGATCTCTTCACACCCGAAGACAGAAAACAGTTTTTCTCTCTCCAGGGCATGTATCTTTTCCCTGTTTTCCTCCAGTGAGGCATAAGGGCTGCCCACAATGAAGATGTCCGGTTGTTCCTCAAAGTAACTGTCGGGATGGATGAACATGTCATCGCCAAGCACTACGGGACGCCCCCCCGTCATACTGATCAGCCCCGACAACCATCTGCCGGCCAGCTGCAGGGAAGGCCAGCTGCGGACGACCCCCATCACCGGGGAGCCCCGTCTGACACCGTATTTCTTTACGGTCTTTTTCATCGTCTGGCGACACTCTTCCACCAGAAGAGCCCCTTTTTTTTCAGAACCAAAAGTCCTTGCCACCTCTTCAATGTCTTTGAAAACATCTTCGGGGGTCAAAGGATAGTAGTCCAGCAAACGGCAGCCCGGCAGTCCGTCCCTTTCCAGGATCTCTTCCGCCTCTTCAGCCGTGAATCCCGAAAGGTGCAACATCCCCTCCGTAATGATATGTGACGGCCGCAGTTCCCTCAGCTTTTCCATATCCACATCCCATACCGACAGCAATATCTCCGTGAGGGAAAGCTTTTCTTTCTCAGGAACCGCAGGATCGAAGGGGCGGGTGATGACCGGAACTGCCGTCCGCACATCCGGGAGGATGAGAGCATCATGAGAGCATCCGGCGATCCAGTGATCCAGGTCAAGATCCAGAAGGATCTGCGTAGCCCATGCCGATAATGAGACGATCCTGACTTCCATAAAAAACCTATTTTATATAAAATTAGATATTTTCACTCTCCTCACCAAACCCTCCGGAAAAGAATCAAAAGGAAGAGTCTTTTCACAATGTGCAATTTTCTCCCGAGTCCCAGGATTTTTATCTTTACGCCTGAATGAATAATATTTTTGATCCCATCATCACCGGGTCGGGTTTCAGCAGCAGTGTGGCGGCTCTCCGACCTGCAGAAAAAGACTATCCAGTACTCGTCCCGGAACAGGGCGGACAGAAAGATTTCCCGGAATCCAATTCCCGTTTCTCTCCAAGGATGGGAGCGAGCCTCCTGACCAACTCAGGGAACCAGAATGACATCCCCTTCCCCGGGAAAAAGGGAAACGACCGCACGTCGCTGGCAGATATGATCAAAAAAGCAAAACAATGAAAGAACCTGACACACTCTCCGGTATTCCCCTCCGGGTGGAGAAACAAAAGAAATTCTTTGCCAGTGGCAACACACGCAGCCTTGCCTTCCGCCGGGCCCGTCTGGAGGAGCTGTATACGACCATAAAGGCGATGGAGCCGGAGATCTCCCGGGCTTTCCGCGAAGACATGAACAAATCCTCTTTCGAGTCCTATGTTACCGAGACGGCTCTTTTACTGAAAGAGATACGTTATCATCTGCGGCACCTGAAAAAATGGGCCCGGCCGGAAAGGGTGGCCACACCCCTGATCCATTTCCCGGCAACCAGTCATATTGTCCCGGAACCATACGGCAGTGTGCTGATCCTCTCTCCCTGGAACTATCCTTTTCTTCTGCTGTTCTCCCCCTTGATCGGTGCTCTTTCGGCCGGTAACTGTGCCGTCCTCAAACCCTCCGGCAGGGTCCCCGCCCTGAACAAAGTTTTCCGCAAAATAATAGAACGCACCTTCCCGCCGGAATATGTATCCATATTTACCGGCGGTCACGATATCAGCCATAAATTGCTTGAAGAGCCCTTCGACTATATCTTTTTCACCGGCAGCAAGCAGGTGGGCCGGAAGGTGATGGCCGCAGCTGCCAGACACCTTACGCCCGTGAGCCTGGAACTGGGAGGGAAGAACCCCTGCATCGTCCATCACGATGCCGCAGCGGAGACCGCCGCCCGCAGGATCATCTGGGGCAAGTTTGTCAATGCCGGGCAGACCTGCGTAGCCCCCGACTATCTGATGGTACATACCTCTATCCGGGAAAAATTCACCAGACATCTTCTCCGCACACTCCGGTCTTTTTACGGAGAGAACGCCTCCCGCACGGAAGATCTCACCCGCATCGTCGGACGGGATAACGTGTACCGCCTGCAGGAGCTAATTGCCGGGAGTAACATCCTGTATGGCGGGCAGACCGACCCCGACGACCACTATGTGGCACCTACCCTTATCGACGGCGTCGGACCGCATCACAAAGTTATGGAAGAAGAGATCTTCGGGCCTGTACTGCCGATACTGACATACAATACCACAGAGGAGCTGTTGGAAGTGACCCAAAAACATCCCAATCCCCTTTCCCTTTATGTTTTTTCCCGAAACAAAAAATTCATCAAGACAATCCTGGAGAAGATCCCTTCCGGCACCGCCGCCATCAATGAGACGGTAACCCAGTTCGTCAACGAACACCTTCCTTTCGGCGGGAGGGGTGAGAGCGGCATGGGAGCCTATCACGGCAGGTTCTCCTTCGACACCTTCTCCCACCACCGGGGGATCCTGAAAAAAGGCACCTGGCTGGACATCCCCTTCCGGTATCCACCCTACACAAAAAAGAACCTGCAAAGGATAAAAATGTTCCTGAAATAGCGGCCGGCAGGTCATGCCTGTTTTTTCACCCAAAATCATAACTTTGCAGGAGCATGTCACTGGAAGGGAGGATCATAAAAGCTACCGGCAGGTGGTATACCGTCGAGACCTCCGACGGGCAGCGATACCGTTGTGCAGTAAAAGGAAGTTTCCGCCTCAAAGGGAAAAGAACCTCCAGCCCGGTGGTGGTGGGCGACCGTGTTCTCTTCGAGCCCTCCGGCGATGAGGACACCGGTCTTATCCGGGAGGTGCTGGAGAGACAGAACTACATCATCCGCCGCGCCTCCAACCTCTCCCACGAGTCACAGATCATCGCCGCCAACATCGACCAGGCCATGCTCATCTGTTCGCTGGTGAAGCCCCGTACCCTCACCGGCTTTATCGACCGTTTCCTGGTCGCTGCAGAGAGCTACCGGATCCCGGTCACTCTTGTGTTTAACAAGACAGACCTGTACGGAGAGAAAGAAAAGGAACAACTGGAAGAGCTCATGGCTATTTACAGTGATGCCGGATATGATGTGCTGCATACTTCCGTGCCGGAACACAGGAACCTCGATCTTTTTAAAGAAAAACTCAAGGAGAAGACCACCCTGCTCTCAGGCAACTCAGGTGTGGGGAAGTCATCTCTTATCAATGCGGTGGAACCCTCCCTGCATCTGAAGACA
>CAZYQV010000241.1:0-3051 GCA_964649775.1 uncultured Rikenellaceae bacterium | reverse complement strand
GTGAAAGCTCCGGGAGCCCCTATCTCGGGATGGCTGGGATAAGCGAATTTGTCCTCCCATTCCCAGACAAGGATGTTGATCTTATAGCGGGCCAGGTCTTTGATGAAGCTTTTTACATAGCTCTTCCTGTCCTGATGGTGTTTGGTGTCGTAATGGACGGCTCTTTTTTCCATGGCGGGACGGTCGGCGATCCTGACGCCGGGGATCTCGGGTCCTGCAGGTCCCTCGCGGATGAGCTGCAACAGGGTCTGTGTGCCGTAAAAGAGCCCCTCTTCCCCTCTGGCACGGATGATCACACCATTGGCGCCGGCTGTCAGCAGGTAGCCCTGGCTGCCCAAGGTGTCGGAAGCATCCTGACGGGTGAGGAGGAGGGAGGGTCCGGTGGAGACGGAGGAGAGTACTGCCTCGATGCCCCACTCTTTTTTCAGGTCACGGATCAGCTCCTCTGCGGCAAAGAGGTCGGCAGAGGAAGGGTCCGCGTCGAGGAGGAGGGTGAGCTTCCCGTCGAAATGAAAAGACTCTCCCACAGGGAAGACCTGCCGGGGATGGGGAATCACACGTATCTCACGGGCGGATACGGCGGGAAGGGTTGCCACATACACCACCGCAAGACAGAAGGCCCCCAGCAGGAAGCCCGAGCCGGAGAAGCGGAAGATCTTCACGAGGGAAATATTATTTTGTTATGCTTTTTATGTCTTCTCATCAGGCCAAAAAACAAAAATACGATATATTTTTTCGTAAATAATATTATCTTGGAAAATGTTATGATCCAGTTGTTCAGATAAAATCTACTGCCATGAGAAAGAATCTCTTTAAAACGTATGTATTTGTCTTCACATTGTTGTTCTCCGGGGTGTTCGCTGCTTATGGCGGGCAGCGGGAGGCGCCGGTGCTGAACCCTTTCCGGGTGCTGGTCATCATAGGGGATCAGTGGGAGGATCCGGCAAGTTACCTGATCACCTCCCCCGTACCCCCCAAAACGTACTCGGGGTATTACAACCGTCCGGTGCTGCCGGTGCCGGAAGATTTTCATCATCTGATGATCCTGCTCAAGTCGTGGGGCATACCCTTTGATGTGGTACGGCTCGACCAGCAGATCCTCAACCGTTACATCTTCCTCGACATGGATGGCCACCCGAAATACGGCACCATCCTCTGGGATGTGAACGCGAGTGACAGATTGCTCTCGCAGGACTATTCGCTCCTGAAAGAGATGGTGGAGGATTATGGCATGGGCCTGATCGCCCTCACCGACAGGATCGCCCCCGCACCCCTGCAGAGCCTTGTGGGGGTGAAGTATCTCGGGTCCTGGGAGAGTGATGAGGAGATGAAGGTGGTGACGCAGCATTTTCTCACTGAGGGTCTTCCAGAGGTCTTTAAGATAGACCGGGAGCTGGGAGCCCGGTACAATTACGGTTCGCATCTGAGGCGGGAGCAGGTGGAGACTTCGGAGGGGACGATCACCCTCGTCGGGCAGGGCACCTTCCCGCAGGCTACGGCGCGTACCCTGCCCTCGGGTGCCCATACCATCTGGATAGGCAATGACCCCGGTTATCTGTTTTTCTTCCCCGAGATACGCACCCTGCTGCGGCGTGCCATCACCTGGACCATCGGTTACAGCCTCTCCAAAACCTGGGAGGATGAGGCGATCATGATCATGGATGACCCCGGGGGTGCCCAGAACGTCTATCTCGAGCACTGGCACTATCCCGAGCTGACGGAAAAGGTCATTGACAAGTACCTGATCGCACCCCTGAAAAAACACGATGCCGTGCTGAACATCAACTTTGTCCCGGCTTTTGTCAGCGACGAGGACCATGGGCTGGAGCCTACGTGGCACCGGCAGTTCACCGACGGCTTCGGGGTGCGGCAGGACTATGTCTCGGCGAAGAAAGGCTTTGACAAGGGGGTGAAGGAAGGGGTTTTTGAGGTGTTGTGTCACGGGCTGACCCACATGCAGCCCGATCTGGTGTCCGATCCCGGCTGGTACGGGGCTCCGCTGGAGCAGGAGAAGGCCGAGGTGGGCTGGTACCGCGAGTTCGGCGACACACGGCGCCACAAAGAGATCCCGGCGGCCGAGCAGCTGTGGCGTCTGAAAACGGGCAGGGAGTGGCTCACCCGGCAGTTCGGCAGGGAGCCGCTGGAGTTCTGCGCCGGCGGCAACGGCGCCTCCGTCAGCTATCCCAACAACACCTTCCTGCTGGCGGCCCGTGCCGGTTTTGGCTGGGCCGGGTGGAACACCGGATACCTGGGCCGCGACATGGTCATCCTGGACTGGGATTTCAACGGCACAGCCGATGCCCCGCTGATCACCGGCTCCCTGCCCAATGGTCACGACTACGGCATTACCCAGGACCCTGCTGCTTTTGAGAAGATCTTTGAACAGTACCCTTCGGCACATTTCATCAGTATCAACGAGTTCATCGGATATCTTCACTCGGAGAACGGCAGTGTCTGGGATGCGAAAAAAAAGGCCCTGACGATCACTGTGGATTACGACCCGCATTACTGCAGTTATTTTCAGGAGCATCCCTCTTCCTGGACCCTCCGCACGGCCGACTGGCTGGAGAAGAAGGCGGGGAAGATCACCGCCGTCACGGTGGACGGCAGACAGGTGAAAAGCAGTGACGGAGCCATCCTCCTGACCCTTCCGGCAGGGACGGCGGAACACCGTATCACTATTCAGTTTAAAAACAAGATTTCCCCGGCCGGCTTACTGTGAGGTGACGGATACCCTGTGGACGGGTCCCGCCACCCCGGCCAGGTTGACCGTGCGGAAGGCCCATTCGTGGTTTTTCTTTTTCAGGACCATCACCAGCGTGTCGGCGACCCTCTGCCACGTGCTGTCAGGCATCTCTTTTTGCTGGTACTCCTTCAGGTTGGGTGTGTCGGAGGTGAGGAGGATCGTCATCTCCGGGCCGTTCAGCAGGACTTTAGAGGCGATGGTGTTGGGTGTCCATTCGATCTTTTCCCGTTCTTTCACCAGGGTCATATAGGGAGTGTTGTAGGCCCAGTGGGGTTTGCCTTCCCAGTACCAGATGTGGTTCCTGA
>CAZYQV010000240.1:0-4433 GCA_964649775.1 uncultured Rikenellaceae bacterium | reverse complement strand
TACCGTCTGGTGATCACCAATACCAACAAGAAAAGGAAACTGACCGACTCGAAATACAACGAACGGCGGGCAGAATGTGAGAAGGCCGTCGCCTATATCAACAGGAAACGCTCCATACGCAACCTCGGCGAGCTGAGCCTGGCCGAGTTCGAGCAGCTGCAACACCTCATCCCTGACGAGACGATCCGCCGCAGGGCCTATCATGTGGTGTCGGAAGATGCCCGTGTCATCGAAGCGGTACACACCCTGAAAAAAGGCGACCTGAAACGTTTCGGTGAGCTGATGTACGAATCACATGCCTCGCTGCGTGACAACTACGAGGTCACCGGCATCGAACTGGACACCCTCGTCGAGGAGGCCTCCCGCATCCCCGGCGTCATCGGCTCGCGGATGACCGGCGCAGGATTCGGGGGATGTACGGTCAGCCTGGTGGAAAAAGAAAAAACGGACCTTTTCATAGAGAAGCTGGATCAGGCCTACACCGCCCGCACCGGTCTGAAAGCCGATTTTTACGTCGCGGAGGTGGGTGACGGCGTGAAGAAGCTTGAAGGGTAAGCACGATGTCCGAACAACGATGAACTGAGAACCGATAAGTTAACACTAACCTAAAAACGCTGGCAAATGGAAAACTCTTTCATGCTCGGATGGATCGATTACGCCATCATCATTATCTACTTTGTGTTCGTGCTGGGCATAGGCTGGGCACTAAAGAAGTTCATGAAGTCGTCGAAAGCCTTTCTTGAGGCAGGACGGTCGCTGCCGGCCTGGGTGACGGGACTGGCTTTCATCTCTGCCAACCTGGGGGCACTCGAGGTGATCGGCATGGCCGCCTCGGGAGCCAAGTACGGAGCCACGACGATCCACTTTTACTGGCTGGGAGCCATCCCCGCCATGATCTTCCTGGCCATCTTCATGATGCCCTTTTATTACGGCTCCAAGGCACGGTCGGTGCCGGAGTACCTTAAGCTGCGGTTTGACGAGAAGACAAGAGGCTTCAACGCTTTCTCTTTTGCGCTGATGACCATCTTCTCCTCCGGGATCTCGATGTATGCCCTGGCGCTGCTGGCACAGACCATCCTGCCCTTCCATTTCACGCTCAACGTGCTGGGCTGGGCCATGACCCCCTTTGATGTATACCTCTTCATCTCGGCCTTCATCGTCCTCCTGTATACTTACCTGGGAGGTCTCTCCTCGGCCATCTACAACGAGGTGCTGCAATTCTTCCTGATCGTGATGGGCTTCACGCCGCTGGTCATCCTGGCACTGATACATATCGGCGGCTGGGAGGGTCTCAAGACACAGCTGGATGTGGTGGCCATCTCCAACGGTTACCAGCCCGGCGCCTGGACCCACACCTGGAAGTTCATGGGCAGCGCCGAGACCAACCCCATGGGTGTCGAATGGTTCGGCCTCATCATGGGCCTCGGTTTCGTCCTCTCCTTCGGATACTGGGGCACCAACTTCCTCGTCGTGCAGCGCGCCATGGCTGCCGGCGACATGAACGCTGCCCGCAAGACCCCCCTCATCGGCGCCATCCCCAAGATGTTCATCCCCTTCCTGGTCATCCTGCCCGGCATGATCGCCATCGCCATGACCCTGGACCCCGCGATCGACTTCTCCCTGCCGATGAAAGGCAACAGCTACAACTACGACACCGTCATCCCCATGCTGTTGAAGTCATACTATCCCATCGGCCTCCTGGGCCTGGGGATCACAGCCCTTTTCGCCAGCTTCATGTCGGGGATGGCCGGCAACGTCACCGCCTTCAACACGGTGTGGACCTACGATATCTACCAGAGCTATATCTACTCCAAAGGCAGTGACAAACACTATCTGAAGGTAGGACAGTGGACCACCGTCATAGGTGTCCTGCTGAGCATCCTGACGGCCTATGTGGCCAGGGTCTTCAACAACGTCATGGACTTCCTGCAGCTGATCTTCGCCTTCATCAACGCGCCCCTCTTTGCCACCTTCCTGCTGGGGATGTTCTGGAAACGCACCACCGGCCATGCCGCTTTCTTCGGCCTGCTGTCGGGTACCTTCATCGCCGCCATCCACCATGGCCTGACACAGCCTGCCGGCGCCACCTCCCTGGTGAAAGGAGGATGGCTGGGCACCGTCGTGCACACCTACCCCAGCGAAATGGCACAGAACTTCTGGACGGCTATCTTCGCCTTCTCCCTGGCCCTTGTCCTCACCGTGATCATCACCATGCTCACCAAACAGAAGAAAACGGAAGAGGAGCTGAAAGGCCTCGTCTACTCGCTGACGCCGAGGATCGTCAACAAAGATGTACCCTTTGTACGGTCACCCGAGTTCCTCGCCATCGCCGTGGGCGCCGTGGCCATCATCCTGACGATCATATTCTGGTAAACCAAAAAAATATACAATCATGGGCTTAGATATTAAAATACCGATCGGAATGCTTTTCTCCATCCTGGGTCTGCTGCTCGCCATCTTCGGTCTTGCCACCAGCGGCAATGCCATGTACGAGCGCTCCCTCGACATTAACATCAACCTCTGGACAGGCCTCTTCATGCTTGTCTTCGGAGCCTTCATGCTCATCCTCGCCTGGCTCGACAGGAACAAAGGGAAAGCAGAAGCGGATTAGACCGCATGCCATACAAAAAAAAGAGCAGCGTTGACGCTGCTCTTTTTTTATCGCTGTATGACCAGTTTCCTGACCCACACCTTGTGGCCGTTGTATATGCGCAACAGGTAAATACCTTCCGGCAGTGAGGAGAGGGACAGGCGGAAGGGAGACATCCGCACCTTCTGCTCCAGCACTTTCTGCCCCCTGCTGTTCATCATCTCGACGATCATCTCCCCTCCCGGGGAGGGAAGGTAAACATTGACCATATCGCCGGCCGGGTTCGGATAGACCACAGGCCATTCGTTGTTCCCGGGGTCGACGACATGCGAGATATTGTCGATCTTTTTCAGCACCCATCCCCGGGGGTCGACGGTCACCCCTGACGCCACCTCCTTCAGCGGCAGGGCAAAATCCTCGTGCGGCTCGTCGATCAGGTAGCGCAAGAGGGTGTCCCCTGCGGTGGTATGTACCAGAAAGTCCATGTGGGTGCGGAAGAAAGGCGTATCACCCGAGGGCTCCTCATCGCATAAAATGAAGAGGGTGTCCTTGCGCTGATACCAGGTAAACCCGAAACGGGGGTATCCCCGGCCGTAGTACCACTGGTCGAAGAACCAGCTGAAATCTTTTCCCGACACCTGCTCCAGCACCCTCTCAAAGTCCCTGCCGGTGGCCGTGCTGTCGCCATACTCTTTCAGATAGGTATCCAGCACACGGTAAAAAAGGGTGTCATCATCCAGCTCGTAACGGATCATGTGTAGGAGCGAGGCACCTTTCTTATAGCTCAGCCGGCCGGAGAAGATACGCCATACATCGTCTATATCCTCAAAAGGCACATACACACTGCCGTTGTCCTCCTTCAGGGCCTGGAGATGGGCGTGCTCCATCCAGTTGTATGCTTCCTCACGGCTCTTCAGGTTCTCCAGCGCAATGTACTCCACATAAGAGGCAAAGCCTTCGTTGATCCATATATCCTGCCATGTGGCACAGGTGACATAATCACCGAACCATTGATGGGCCATCTCATGGGCCACCAGCAGGAAAGCCAGGGAGGCCGCCGTGGTCATCGTCTGGTGTTCCATCCCCCCGCCCATCGGTGCCAGGCAGTGGCCATACTTTTCATCAGCAAAAGGGTAAGGGCCGAAAAGACGGGAATAGAGCTCTATGAGTTCGACCGTCGCCTCCATATTGCCGCTGTTCTCCTCCAGAAAAGCAGGATCCCGGTAGACAAGGTTGCGGATCAGCAGGGAGTCGCCCGGCAGGCGTATGTCACGGGCATACTGATCCACCACACGATATGGCGAGACGGCGAAAGAGATCAGATAATAGTCGATGGGATGACGATGGTGCCACCGGTAACGCAGCCGTCCGCCGCCGGCGAGGGTGTCGACACCCCTGAGCAGGCCGTTGGAGCCTGCCACCAGTCCCGTATCGACGGTGATCCACACCACCGAGGAGTCTGCCTTGTCGCGCAGGTCCTGCTTGCAGGGGAACCATTCGCGGGCAGCAAAAGGCTCCGAGAGGGTCCAGGTGACCCGCTGATGCCAGTTGTCATCCTCCTTGCTGGTGACGGCACTGAAAAAACCTCCCGTAGGAGCGAAACCATGATAGTAAACGGTCACCTCCGCCAGGTCGTCCCGCTGCCAGGGAGAGGGGGCCGTGACCGTCAGATAACCATGATCATGGCTCCAGGAGAGGCTCTCCTCCCCCCTCTTCACCGAGTCGACCGTCAGCGAGTCGGTGAAGTCCAGCACCCAACGGAAGAGCTCGTCAGCCGTCACCGTCGCCACGACCGTCGCCGAGACGGCCAGGAAGGTATTGCTGCCGTCCACCGACCACCCCC
>CAZYQV010000239.1:0-4229 GCA_964649775.1 uncultured Rikenellaceae bacterium | reverse complement strand
CGGCATCCAGCAGCGAATAATGGGGGGCGATACCGGTGAAGGAGCGTGGCCGTTTTTTTCCTTCCCGGAGATCTGTTGCGATACTGTCGTAATAACGGCGAAAATTATGTCCGAGCAGGTAAAAGGTCCGCAGAGAAGGATCTTCCTTTTGTACTTTTTCCACGGAATGCCTGTTGAAAGACTGTACAACGGTCCATTCGCCGGCATCATAACGGTGGACGGTCTCCACCACTTTCTCCTCCAGTCCGGGATAAAGGGAGTCGTGGTCCTTTTTGATCTCGATCAGCAGTTGCACTTTCCCGTCGAGGGTCTCCATCGTCTCCTCGAGTGTCGGCACCTTCTCTCCGGCGAATTTTTCATCGAACTTTTTCCCTGCATCCAGTTGTTTGATCTCTGCCAGCGTCAGGTCGGCGATACGGCCGTGGCCGCCGGTGGTGCGGTCGACGGTATTGTCATGGATCACCACCACATGGCCGTCTTTTGTGAGATGAACATCTATCTCGATCATATCCGCTCCGAGAGCAATGGCATTCCTGAAAGCTGCTAGTGTATTCTCCGGCGCCAAGTCTGCCCCTCCTCTGTGGGCGATGATCAGAGGACCGGCATGATCACCGGCCGGGACCTTCTTTTTCCATGTTCCGGAACATGCTGAAAAAAATGAAAAGGTGATCAGAAATAAAAAAAAAGGAGTTATTTTCATGGTTGCATTAATTGATGGATAAACTTTGATTCAAAAATAGTTGATTTATCCGATTAAATTCAAATATTGACCACATGAAAAGCAAACGTTCTTTTTTCCTTCTGGTCGTGGTTTTTCTCTTCTCCGGAGCACCCCTCACGGCCCGCCGGCCGGTGAAAATTGCCACCATCGGAATGGTAAATCCTTATCTGGATACCTCCCTTTCTTATCAGCGACGGGTAGACATTATGATCGATCATATACGGATGGAAATAGGCCAGGTGCTGCCGGACAAGCCCGACCTGATCGTCCTGCCCGAAGCCTGTGACCGTCCTGCCGGCATGACACGTGATCAACAGATGAAATATTACAGTGTCAGAGGAACACAGGTAAAAGATTTCCTTGCCGGTGTGGCAAAAGAGAATCATTGTTATATCGCCTTCGGGATGAAGGCCAAAGATGAAAAAGGGATCTGGAGGAACTCCTGTTTTCTGTTGGACAGGTCGGGAAAAGTAGCCGGCAGGTATGATAAGAATTTTCCTACACCCGGCGAAATGGAGGGAGGCATCATTGCTTCTGATAAAGCAGAGCTTATACATACCGATTTCGGGGATGTGGCCTGTGCCATCTGTTTCGACCTTAATTTTGACGAACTGCGGGAACGTTATGCAAAGCTGCGTCCCGACCTGATCATTTTTGTCTCGATGTACCACGGCGGGCTGGTGCAGGCCCAGTGGGCCTATTCGTGCCGCTCCTGGTTCGTCTCGTCCGTGGGGATTCGGAACCTGCTCTCGCAGGTAAGGAATCCGCTGGGAAAAGTGGTGGCTACCACCACCAACTACTATGATCATATCGTGACCACTGTCAACCTGGACTATGAACTGGCCCATTTGGATCACAACTGGACAAAACTGGACGCGCTGAAGGCGAAATACGGAGAAGAGGTCACGATATATGATCCCGGCGAAATAGGTGTGGTGATGATCACAAGTGAGTCGGATAAGGTCAGCGCAGCACAGATGGTGGAAGAGTTCGGCATCGAAAAAGCGGATCACTATTTCGACCGGACACGTGTCGACCGGAAAGATCAACTGACGGAACAGGTACCCCGTAAGTAGTGATGAATATTTATCCTTATACCATGAAAAGAAAGATCTTTTTCCCCATTTATCTTTTTTTCTTTTTCGGCCTGCCTGCTTTTTCGCAGGGGGTCCTGGAAAATGCGGATTTCCGCTTTGAACTGGACAGTTGCGGCCGGGCGGTGAGCCTGGTGGCCCTGGAAAACGGAGAAGAGTGTCTGGCCACCGGTGTTTCCCTGCCGGCGTTCAGCATATTGCAGTACCGGCCTTATGATAACGAGATACAGCTTACCCGTGTGACACGCCCTACCGTTTTTCCGGCCGAGAGGCTGCGCATGGCAGGGGACACGCTCCTGGTGGGATTCCGGGACCTGGACTATGAGGCGGTGATCACTGTGCAGAAAGAGGATCATTTCATGGGTTTCCGGCTTGAATATTTCCGGAAGAAAGAAAAAAAACTGGGGGTCAAACTGGAGGGACGCATCGATGAGGTGGTCTTTCTGCAGCTTCCGGTGAAAGAGAGAAAGTTTTTCGGCGAGTGGCTGGATGTGGCGTGGGACACGTCGGTGGCTGTAAGCCTGCTGGCCACGGATGTGTACACGCGGATCGACGATCTTCCGGGAGAAGGTTATCATCTTTTGCGTGCCGGCAGCGTCAGGGACCTGAAGCTGACAGGAACAGGAGCGGCCCTCGTGGTGTCACCTACCAAAGGATTCCTGGACAGGATCGCGGAAGTGGAAAAATTCTATCACCTTCCCGGGGGGGTAGCTGCCCGGCGTGAAAGAGACTACAAAGAATCCTACTATGAGTGCAGGGATGTCACGCCGGCCAACGTTGAGCAGCACATTCGGTATGCGAAAATGGCCGGCTTCCGGTATATGGTGATCTATTATCCTGATTTTGCTTCCTCGATGGGACATTTTCCCTGGCGGGAGGAGTATGCCGGCGGCATGAAGGACCTGCAATATGTTACGGGGAAAATGCAGGAAGCAGGTATGGTGCCCGGGTTTCATATACACTACAACAAAGCGCAGATCAACGATGCCTATGTGACGCCGGTGCCGGATCCCCGTCTGAACCTGCGGAAGATCTTCACCCTGGCCGAGCCTCTTGAGGAAGGCTCGACGGTGATCACCACAGAGGAATCCCCCCGGGGGATCACCCTCTTTGAAGGCCGCCGGCTCCTGAGGATAGGCAATGAGATCATCGAATACGAGGCCTACACCACGACCCGTCCCTACCGGTTTACCGGCTGTAAAAGGGGTGTGCTGGACACAAAGCCGGCCCGGTATGCCCGGGGGAGAAAGCTCGGCCTGCTCGACGTGGATAACTGGCCCATCTTTATCCGTTTCGACCAAAGAACCTCTCTTCAGGATGAGGTGGCTGACAGGATTGAGAATTTTGTGAAGGAAGCCGGCTTCCGCTTTATCTATTTCGACGGTGCCGAAGATGTTAACCGTCCTTACTGGTTCAATGTCTCCCTCTCAATGGACCGGGTATATGAAAAACTGGATCCCAAACCCCTCTTTTGCGAAGGTGCCTGCAAGACCCATTTTGACTGGCACATCATGAGCCGGGGAAATGCTTTCGACACTTTTGAGCCGGAAGAGATCAAAAAAGCGGTCGATAAAAGACATATCCCGGCGGCAGCTTACAATGCCGAGAACTTTACCGGGGTCAACTTCGGATGGGTGAAATACACCCCTCCGGGAGAGGAGACAGTGGGTATCCAGCCCGATATGGTTGCATACATTGCTGCCCATGCTGCAGGATGGGACAGTCCTCTCTCGTTGCTGGGAGATCTGAAAAACTTCCGGGATCATCCCCGGACAAAAGACAACCTGACGATCTTCAACAACTGGGAAAATGCCAAAAGGCTCGGTATTTTTACGGAGGAGCAGAAAGAGAAACTGAAAAAGGCGGGGAGGGAGTTCCTCCTGCTGACGGACGGGAAAGGGAGCTATGAGCTTCACGAGTGCCGGCAGATAGAGACTGGAGGGGGAGATCATGTACGGGCATTTTTATTTGAAAAAGAAGGCCGGCAATGGGTGCGTTACTGGCACACCTCCGGAGAGGCTCTTCTGACACTCCCCGGCATCTCCTCCCGCGTATTGCTTTATGACGGCCGGATGAAGAAGAAACAGGTGAAACCGCAGGGAGGAAAGCTGGTGCTGCCGGCAGGAGATATCCGTTATCTTTCTTTTGATCTTCCGGAAGAAGAGGTCAGAAAGATCTTTCGTGAAGGCATTATCACCGGAGAAAAACAATGAAAACCGGACATACGGCACGATCAATGACTACCGCTGTGGTCGGGGGCACATTATTCACCCCTGACCGTGAAGAAAAAGAAGGTGTTGTCCTCTTCTCCGGCGGCAAGATACTGGCTGCAGGAAGCCGGAAGGAGATAGCGATCCCACAGGATGCCCGTGTCCTGGATGCCGGGGGCGGATACATTGTCCCCGGCTTTGTGG
>CAZYQV010000238.1:0-4603 GCA_964649775.1 uncultured Rikenellaceae bacterium | reverse complement strand
TCACCGGGGAATTTGATGTTTTTGATTTTCCTGCGCTGACGGCATAACTGCCGTTTTCAAAGTAGCAGGATGTAAAGACATTGTTTGTGTCTTTGCCGGTATAGTTCAGATCTTCCGGGCCCAATTGTATCAGGTTCTTTGTGTTATTTTCGGCAATTGTGATCCTGCTGTGTGAAATTTCATTAAAGCAGGATCCGTTTTCCAACAGAACCGGAAAACCTGTCTGGGCATTGGAAGATATCGAAAGTCTGGTGAAAATAATATGATCTGCACCATCAAGAAAGATCGTGTATGCTTTATTATCGAAAACGGGTGTGTAGCTAATGGTAACATCCGTACTGTCTCCGGAGGCAGATTGGAAAGTGACGGTATGAGTATCTGAAACACCGTTTATTTCGGGGATGATAATTTGTTCGGGATAAATGCCTGAAGCAATATTAAAGACGACAGGTCCACTGATACCATTTAGCTCCAGGGCTTTTACGGCATCCCGGATGCTGTCGAAATCGGCGGTTCCTCCTCCGATGGTATAGGTACCGTTCAGGGGTACAGGTGACGGTGTGAACTCCCAGGCACCGATATCGGGATGGGTGGTGTTGCGTATTTTCCCTTCTATGTCTGATTCGATACCGGACACAGGGAGGGCGCTTCCGTCAAGAGCGGGGTTTTGAACCTCCCAGGAGTCATTATTTACAAAATAAGGATTGCAGGGTTGAGAATGAAGATCGTAATGAAAATTGTTTTGCCAGTACGCCAGGTCGAAACCGCTGCCATTATAATAGTTTAATACGTATTGTCCGGTGCTCCAAAGATTATTGTAATCGCTCCGGTCAGGTAGATAATAGTAAAAAAAAGCCATTCCATCAGCATCATTGGCCAGAATATTGTTCAAGACCACTTTGTAGGTTTTTGTTCCGTTACCATTGGTGTAAAGACAATAGCTGTATTTATTCTTACCGGTAATATGAACGGTATTATAGAGGATTTTTATCGGAGCTTGCACTGAATATATATCAATGGCATGATCGGCAATGGTGGTGTTCAGATAAATGAAGTTATTGGAAATCAAAGTAGTGTCGTTCACTTGTTTGGTGGAATAAAAATGTATTCCCAGGCCGCCTGCCTGTAAGAGTATCGTATTTTTTGTCAGCGTATCTCCGCTGGTAAGTCCCTGAATATGAATTCCGGTAATATGCAGGTTTGATTCTATCCGGTTGTGACTGATGAACGAATGTTTAGAATATTCTATATGAATAGCATGTTCTGAAGGATTGATAAAATCATTATGATCTGCAAGGGTATTGGAAATATAATCGTTGTATCCTCCGGAAAGAGAGATACTTCTTTTTCCGTTCTCAAAACGGTTGTCGAGGAATGTGATATCGGTACTGGGAGGATCTCCGTAAGTGGCAATATTGGCAAAGACCAGTTCGGACAATCCGGGTTTCCCCACGAGCCGGTTGTCGGAGAAGGTTATGTGGGAAGCCCCTCTGGCCAGAGACACTACACGGGCATAGGTGGTGCCCGTAGCCTGCAGGGTGATCCCTTTGAAGTTGATATGCGCCGCGCCGTCCAGCTTCAGGGTGTAATTGGCTGCGTCGGATGATGCCGCCCAAGTGAGGATGACGTCGGTATTGTTCCCCGAAGAGGAGACGAAGGTAATGGTATTGCCTGCTGAGGCACCGCTGATGGCCGGGATGGTGATCTGCTCGGTGTAGGTGCCGGAAGCCACGGAGAAAACCACCGGCCCGCTCACACCGTTGTTGACAAGCGCCGTGACAGCATCTGAAAATGTGTTGTAATCGGGCGACGTGCCACCAATGGTGTACGTGCCCGACAATTGTGACAACCCCGGGAAAAGAAAAACCAGGGAAAAGAGAAATGTAAAGAACGATCTTCTATGATTCATGATTGATAATTTAGGTAGATGTTTGGTTATAACAAGCTAAGTTCTGACGTATTATTTGTATTAACAAGGAAATTGCTATTTTTAATTTTCCAGGAAAAATATTCTGTCGTAAAATCTCTTATACGGGAATTTTCCCGGGGCGGATGTGTTTTGCGGAGAAATATCATTTTTTTTTTGCACTTTTACAGACAAATTATTTTAGATATGAAAAAATTATTGGCCATAGTCTTTTCTTTTGCGGTCCTCTTGGTGGTTAGCAGTTGTGGCACTACCACGAAAACGACAAAGAAGACCATAGAGTCGGAGAAGTCGAAGGTGCCGGTGGCGGTATCCAGAGCCGAGAAAGAGTTGCAGAAAGAGAAAAATGCGGCGGAGGACAGCATCACCGTACGCCAGGAGAAACTGGTGGAAGCGGTGGGGACGCCTGTGCCGAGTGAAAAATTCTTCGTGATCATCGGCAGCTTCCGTGTACCGGAGAACGTGGAGAAATACAAGAAAGAGATGCGGGCCGAAGGTTTTTCGCCTTTTGTGCTGCGCAATGAAGAAGGGTTGTACCGTGTGGCGGTCTTCTCTTATGACGATGAGAAAAGGGCGCGCGACAAGGTGCGGGCCATCAAACGTGCTTTCCCGCACCACGATGATACGTGGCTCCTGATAAAAGCGGAATGACGGCAGGGGCATGATCATGAATAAAAATAAAAGAACATATCTGTCTTATCTTCTCCTGTTTGCCTTGCTGCTGACGGCGGGATGTAAAAAGAAGACACCTCCTCCGCCCAAGAAAGAACAACCGGTGGCTCCGGTAAAAAAAGTGGAGGCACCTCCCGCACAACCGGCGCCGCAGACCCGCTATTATGTGATCACCGGCAGTTTTCTCAATCCCGGGAATGAGCAGCGTTTTGAAGAGATGATGCGCAACGAAGGATTCTCACCTGTACAGTTGCCCGGTGATTCGGGCTTCCAGCGGGTGGCAGTGCTTTCTTTCGACAACGAGGCGGAGGCCCGTCAGAAACTGCAGGAGGTACGCAGCTCGTCGCCGCAACACCGGGATGCGTGGCTGCTGATCGTGAAGGAGTGAATGGAGAGACCGTAGACTACGGATTGCACGGATTAGAGCGGATTACGCAGATTTATGACTTTAATCTCTTGCCTGCCTGCTCTTATGATTCCTCCGGGACATGTTTCTATCATTTTATCATTTAATCATTCTATCATTATTCCTGTTATGAGGTCGAAGGGTTAAAAAGTCGGAAAAGTCGAAAAGTCAAAAGTTAAAGGGTTCGAAGAGACTGGAGAAACCGGAGAGACCGGAGAGGGGAGGGGGTGATGAGCCTTTGAATACCGGCCGGATCCATCAACTCAACCTGTCTACACTTTCGAAGGTCCTGTTGATTTTTACAATAAAACCCATCCCAGCACCAGAATGATACTGATCCCCGTGACTCCCTGAAAGAGGGTGGAGACGGTCTGTGTGCGCAGTGCTGTGGCCGTATCGAGGCCGGTGAACTGTGCCACCACCCAGAAAAAGCTATCGTTAAGATGCGACACCGTCATGGCGCCGGCGCCGGTGGCCAGGACGGTGAGAGCCCTTCCTGCGGGTGTGGCCAGGCCGAAAGGCTCCAGCAAGGGTGCGGCGATGGCTGCCGTGGTGATGATGGCCACGGTGGAGGAGCCCTGAGCGGTCTTCAGCAAGGCGGCGATGAGGAAAGGCAGGAGGAGGCCTGCCTGCATGCCGGAGAAAGCGTCTCCGATGATGTCGCCCAGCCCTGTGGCTCGCAGGATGGCTCCGAAGGCGCCGCCGGCACCCGTGATCAGGATGATGATTCCGGCATCCTTCAGCCCTTTGGTGACCCAGTGAAAGTGGGTCTCTTTCTCCTCTTTTTTCTTCAGTGCGAAGGCCAGGAAGACCCCTGCGAAAAGGGCGATGACCGGATGGCCGGCGAAAAGGAATACCGCTGCCAGGGTGCCTTGTCCGAAAGGATGGGTGGGGTAGCCGGTGACCGACCGCAGGGCGATGAGCAGGATGGGCACGACGATGGGGGCGAAGGAGAGGGTGGCGGACGGCAGTCGTTCAGGGTGTGCCACAGCATCTTCACCGCTGTCTGCCACGGCTTCGCCTCCTTTTTTTTCGATCCTTTTGGCCCAGAGGAAGCCGGCCAGCGAGACGGGTACGGCCACCGCGAGGCCCAGGAGGATGACCAGCCCCAGGTCGGCGTCGAGGGCGGCGGCAGCGGCCAGCGGTCCCGGCGTGGGAGGAACGAAGACGTGGGTGGCGTACAGCCCCGCCGCCAGTGAGATGCCCAGCACCACCAGGGGGATGCCCGACTTGCGGCTCAGGGCTTTGTTGAGGGGGGAGAGGATGACGAAGCCGGAGTCGCAGAAAACGGGAATGGAGACGATGAAGCCGGTGAGGTTCATCGCCAGGACGGAGTTTTTCCTGCCCACCCATCCCAGCACACGGTTGGCCATGGCCAGGGCGCCGCCGCTCTTCTCCAGATAAGCACCTATGATGGTGCCGAAGGCGATGATGATGCCTATGCTGCCCAGCGTTTTGCCGAAACCGTTCATCAGCACCGTCGGGACCTGCGTGGCGTCAAGACCGCCGGCAAAACCCATCACCACGGCAGCGAGCAACAGCGAAAGAAAAGGATGAAAGTGATATCTCGCAGCAGCCACGACCATCAGGGCTACCAC
>CAZYQV010000237.1:0-5584 GCA_964649775.1 uncultured Rikenellaceae bacterium | reverse complement strand
GCAGGTCGCATTCTGTTCCCGTAGGGAGGGTCGGTGACCAGCACGCCGGGAGGGTTGCCGGAGGGGGGTGACAGCTCGCTCAGGGGCATTATCCTCAGCTTGATATGATCCTGCAGACCGGCATTGGCGACGTTGAGACGTGCCAGGCGTATGGCCACTGCCGAGCGGTCGCCTCCCAGGATGGGGGCAACATGTCTGTTGCCGGTACCTGTATACATGCTCCTGACGGTCTGGTAGAGGGTGGCATCATAATCCTTCCATTTGATAAAAGCATAACGGGAACGCATGAACCCAGGCGGTATGTCGAGGGCGATCATGGCGGCCTCCACCGGCAGTGTTGCCGAGCCGCACATAGGATCGACGAAGGGGGTATCCCCCCGCCAGCCGGTCAGCAAGATCATGCCTGCCGCCAGCACCTCATTGAGCACGGCGACGCCCTGCCTGACACGGTATCCCCTCTTGTGAAGCGACTCGCCGGAGCTGTCCATCGAGAGCACACATCTGTTGCCCGAGAGAAGGACATTGAGACGCACATCAGGGTTCGTGCGGTCGACAGAAGGACGCATGCCTGTCCTGTCCCGGAAACGGTCCACCACAGCATCTTTGACACGCTGGGCCACAAACATCGAATTACGGAAATGGGGAGAATGTACCACCGGTTCCACGAGAAAACGCTGGTGGTTGGAGAAATAGGTCTCCCAGGGCACCTCTCCCACCCCCCTGTACAGCTCGTCCTCATTGCCGGCACGGCACTCAGCCACAACACGCAGTATACGCAGTGCCGTACGCAAATGGTAATTGGCGGCATACAGCAGCCGGCGGTCCCCCGCAAAGGTCACGGCCCGGCTTTGTTCCGTCACATCCTTCCCGCCGAGACGCAGCACCTCCTCCGCCAGCACACCCTCGAGCCCCTGGAACGTGGTAGCCACCACAGGAAAGCTTGTATCTTCAAAAGGATAGATCTTCACCTCTTCCATCATCATTCACCTTTTTTCATAATATTCCTTCACTGCTGTCAAAGCCTGTTCCAGACGCTCCTCATCCTCCCCGCCGACGATCCTGTAGGGCAGGCCCGCCGCCTGCAGCTCCCGTTCGTAGAGGACGAACAGCTCCTCCCTCCGCCGGCCGGGGTTCTCACGCAACGGGTCAAAGACCCAGGGGATGTCGGGACGGCAAAGCAAATATAGATCAATTTTTCTGTTTCTGATGATCCGGTCCATCTCCTCCGGCATCTTCCCGAAAACCTCCAGAAACCAGATCTTCAGGATCACCAGGTCGGTGTCCAGGAACAAAAAAGAAGCCTCCCGCCAGCGCGGATCATCCGGCAGGCGGAGCTGGTGTTCATAAATATGCAATACATCCTCATAAGTATATGGACGATCCAGTGCCTTCACATACTCCCGGGCATACTCCGGCACCCACACCCCCCCCAGACGGCCGGCCAGATCTTTTGCCAGGGTGGTCTTGCCGGTCGACTCCGGACCCGTGAGCACCACCGTAAACGCACGTTCTTTTTCCTTTTGTTCCATCGTCTCCTGCCCCATTCAAAATTCACTGTTCATCATTCAAAATCATCCCTTTCTTCCATTCCCTGAAACCCACCACAGCCATGGCGGTATATACCAGGAAAAGGAAAGCGGTGAGATAAAGTTCCTTATAAAGATACATCCCCAGCGAGACAAGGTCAACAACGACCCACAACAGCCAGTGTTCCAGCATCTTCCTTGCCAGCATCCAGGTGGCGACGATGCTTCCCGCCGTGGTGAAGGCATCCCAGTAGATCATCTGTGACGAGGGGATCTCCAGCCATCGCGGCAGAAAGGTCAGCAATGCCACCAGGATCCAGTAGATCGCAAAAGTGACCCACAGGAGCATCCATCCCTGGCGTCGTGTGGTACGGCTGACGGGCAGCGTATCGTGTTCCTCCTTTTTCCCTCCGTACAGCCAGTGGTACCAGCCGTAGAGACTGACGGCGAGGTAATAGGCCTGCAGTCCCATGTCGGCATAGAGCCGGGAATGATAGAACACCAGCATATAAAAAAAAGAGGTGAGCAGACCGAAAGGCCAGAGCCATATCTTCTGCCGGATGCTGAACCACAGGTAGACAAAGGCAAACAAGACACCCAGGATCTCGTGGATCAGGGCTGTATGCATATTCATCCAGTGGAATAGGTTTTCCATCACGGGAGGGGTTGCAGGTCACAGGAAGAGGGATCCCGCAGGAGGGATCATTTTCCCGAGAGCACTTTTTGATAAGCTTCCGGATCTTTCAGGATCCCGAGAGCTTTGCGGAAGACCGGGGCTTTTTCGTTGATGATCCGGAAGTATGCTGTCGAGTTCCACAGGTCGCGGGCGATCAGCGCCCTGATCAGCAGGAGCATCTGTTCGCGCGACCGTTCGAACATGGCATCGTCGGCCTTCACCTTTTGTTTCTCTCCCATTTCTCTCAGCCGGAGGAGGTCTTTGTCTGAAAGGGTGAAGTTGTTGATGTAATCATCCACGTCGGGGTATTTCCTCAGGGTCTCTTTGCGGTGATCATCCTCCCACGAGAGGACAAAGTCGGTCACCACCCCTTTGCCGATCATTTCACGCAGATATTTGGTGTTGCCCGTAGTATCCGCCGGCACGAAGATGTCGGGCATGATGCCTCCACCCCCGTATACCACACGGTGGTTCTTCAGGGTGTAGTATTTCAGTGAGTCGGGCAGGTGGATGCTGTCGGCATTCATGAACTCACCGTGCTGGTACCGCTCCTCCAGGTCTTTCATATAGCTGTCATAGCCACCTTTGTAAGATTTCTGGATGAGGCGTCCCGAAGGGGTGAAATAGCGGGCGATGGTCAAACGCACCATGCTGTAGTCGGGCAGGTAGAAAGGTTTCTGCACCAGTCCTTTGCCGAAAGTACGTCTTCCCATGACCAATCCCCTGTCCCAGTCCTGCACCGCCCCGGAAAAGATCTCACTTGCCGAGGCAGTACCTTCGTTCACCAGCACCACCAGACGCACCTTCTGCAGGCGTCCTCCGCCGGTGGTAAAGAAGTCCTCCCTTTTCAGATGGGTACCCTGCATGTACACGATGAGCTTTTCGGCGGGCATGAACTCATCCACCAGGTCGGTGGCTGCCGTGAGCACCCCTCCGCCGTTATCGCGCAGGTCGAGGATAAGACCGTCCATCCTGTCCAGCGGCATGCCGTCGAGGGCTTTGTGGAACTCATCCATGGTCTTGGCCGAGAAACGGTTGATCTTGATGTATCCGATGTTTTCTTCCGGCATATAGGAAGCATCCAGGCTGAAGATGGGGATCTTGTCGCGCGTGATGGTGAAATGCAGCAAGCCCGGCACATTCCTCCGCAGGATGTCCACGTCCACCTTCGTCCCTGCCGGCCCCATCAGCTTTTTCCTCACGGCCGACGTGGTGATGCCTATGCCGCCGACGTTCTCGCCGTCGATGCGCACGATGCGGTCGCCGGCACGCAGGCCTGCTTTCTCGGAAGGACCTCCGCTGATGGGTGAGATCACGATAATGGTGTCGTTGAGCACGTTGAAATAGATGCCCACCCCCTCAAAATCGCCCATCAGCGGCTGGTTCATTTCTTTCACCTCATCCCGGGAGATATACACCGAGTGAGGGTCCAGCTCTTTGAGCACCTGACGTATCGCGTCCTCCGTCAGTTTGGACTCGTTGACACTGTCCACATAATAGTTGGTGATCAGGTCGATCAGCTTGAACAGCTTGAAGGCCTGCTCATTGATTATCTGTGCCCGGGCACCGGGCAGCATGAGCATCCATAAAAAAAGAAAGATAACGGAGAAAGCGTTGAAACGTCTCATAATAAACTTTCTAAAAAGGAACTATTCCCATTCTATTGTTGCAGGCGGCTTTGAACTGATGTCGTATACCACCCTGTTAATACCTTTCACCTTGTTGATGATGTCGGACGACACCCGTGCCAGGAAGTCATAAGGCAGATGGGACCAGTCGGCCGTCATCCCGTCGGTGGAGTTGACCGCGCGCAGCACCACCACATGCTCGTAGGTACGTTCGTCGCCCATAACGCCTACCGACTGTACGGGCAGGAGGATCACCGCCGCCTGCCATACCTTGTCATACAGTCCTTCGCGTTTGAGCCCGCCGATAAAGATATCATCCGCCTCCTGTACGATGCGCACCTTCTCCCGTGTGATGTCGCCGAGGATGCGTATGGCCAGGCCCGGCCCGGGGAAAGGATGCCTGCCCAGGATGGCCCTGTCGATGCCGAGTGTCTCACCCGCACGGCGCACCTCATCTTTGAAAAGCAGACGCAGCGGCTCCACCACCTGCAGGTGCATCTTCTCCGGCAGACCGCCCACGTTGTGGTGCGACTTGATCGTTGCCGAGGGGCCGTTGACCGACACCGACTCGATCACGTCAGGGTAGATGGTCCCCTGGGCCAGCCATCTGACCTCTTTTATTTTGCGGGCCTCCTCGTCGAACACATCGATGAAGGCTTTCCCGATGATCTTGCGTTTGCGCTCGGGGTCGCTGACCCCTGCCAGCGCATCCAGGAAACGGTCGGAAGCATCCACGCCGATGACGTTCAGTCCCATATCTTTGTAAGAGTGGAGCACCTGGTCATATTCGTTCTTGCGCAGCAGACCATTGTTGACGAAGATACAGGTGAGCTGTGTGCCCACGGCCCTGTGCAGCAGGACGGCCGCCACGCTGGAGTCGACCCCACCCGAGAGACCCAGCACCACCCTGTCGCCTCCAATCTTCTCACGCAGCTCCTCCACAGTGGTCTCCACAAAAGAGGCGGGCGTCCAGTCGCGCGAAGCCCCGCAGATGCCCACGGCAAAGTTCTCCAGCACCTTTTTCCCGTCGGTGGTATGGAACACCTCGGGGTGGAACTGTATGCCGTAGGTCTCCTCCCCCTCTATCTTAAAGGCGCCGATCTTCACATCCGCCGTGCTGCCAATGATCCTGTAATGGTCCGGTATACGGGCGATGGTGTCCCCATGCGACATCCACACCTGGGTGCCGGCACTGATGCCCCTGAACAGGGGGCTGCTGCTGTCGACAAACTGCAAACGGGCCCGTCCGTATTCGCGTGTGTCGGAGGGCAGCACCTCACCGCCGTAATAATGGGCAAGATACTGTGCCCCGTAACAGATGCCCAGAAGAGGCCATCTCCCTTTGATATTTTCCAGATCGGGGATGGGCGCCTCCTTATCCCGGACAGAATAGGGACTGCCCGAGAGGATGATCCCTTTCACGGTCTCGTCGGGCTGCGGGAAATGATTGTACGGATGGATCTCACAATAGACGTTCAGCTCCCTTATCTTTCTGGCTATCAACTGGGTATATTGCGACCCGAAATCCAGGATCAGGATCTTCTCTTTCATGTTCTCTTTTTTGTACGGGTATAAAGATAAGACTTTCCATTCAGAAACGACACAATAAAAAAAGCTGCCGGAGCAGCTTTTTTTATTTTTTCCCTGAAGAAAAGGCTATTTGAATTTTTTCAGGACATCCTTCACTGCATCTTTATGCACGGCAAAATCCATCATCTTCAGCTTTACATAGTCGGTGCTGAAGAAATAATACC
>CAZYQV010000236.1:0-2647 GCA_964649775.1 uncultured Rikenellaceae bacterium | reverse complement strand
CGCCCTCACCCTTCTCACCCGTCTCTTCGGTTTCTCCAGTCTCTCCAGTCCCTTCCATCCCTTCCATTCTCTCTGCGCTCTGCGCCCTGCGCCCTGCACCTCCCTTCTCTTCCTTCTCTCCACTCTCCCCCTTCCCAATCTCAGCAAGCCGTCTCCTGATCTCAGCCATCAGCTCCTCCCTTGACTTGGTTCCTTCTCCTGCCGGGGGGGTACTCTCTTTCCGCTCCTCTTTCTCTTCACCCCTCTTCTCTCCTGTCTCCTCAGTCTCTTCCATTCTCTCTGCGCCCTGTGCCCTGCGCTCTGCGCTTCCTTTCTTTTCCTTCTCCTCAGTCTCTTCTATTCTCTCTGTGCCCTGTGCCCTGCGCTCTGCGCCTCCCTTCTCTTCCGTCACTCCCGTCTCTTTCCCCCTTTCCTCCCCTTCATGCAGCAGCTCATACAACTTTCTGCGGTCGGCCACATAGAGGGAAGATATCTTCAGCTGTGTGTCAAAACGGATATGGCCGAAGTTGTACAGGTTTTTCAGATAAAGGAGATGGGCCGTCTGGAAATAGGGAAAGCTCTTAAGCAGTTCGTCAAGCTCTGCCAGGGTCTCTTTATCCAGGGAACCCGGATCATTGATATAGGATATGAAATCATCTTTCCTCATGATCGTGGTTACCAGTTAACAAAAGCTTTGTTAAAAATATCTTCCACCAGGTTCCTGACATTCTTCTCCACCAGGTCGTTCTCGACAGCGCTGAAGTCCTGTGTCGAAGGATAATCTTCATATCTGCTGAAGGAGGCATCAAAACTCTGGTCGGGATCCACATTGTTGGTAAAACGCACATGGATGGTGATGGTGAAGCGGTTCAGTCCGGCCGTCTCGTTGCCGGTGATGGCGACGGGGGATACCTGATAGCCCGTGATCTCCCCGGAGAACTCCACATCGGCATCTCCGTCGGTGAGGGTCAGGCTTGTCTGGGCAATGATCTTGTTCTTGAGGGCCTCGGTAAAGTACTGGCTCAGCATGGGGTTGACCGTCGATCCGTGCTGCACCCTGTTAGGGAAATACTCCACACTGCAGGTCTTCACCTCCGGTGAGAGGGATGCTCCCGAAAAAGAATAGGTCACCTTACACGACGGCAAAAACGCCAGCAGGAGGATCACCATCTGAAGAATAACAGTCCTATGTCTTCCGGAACGGTTCATGCGTCTCTTCACACCCGGGGCGTGTCAGTTGATATTGTATTCTTTAATTTTCCGGTACAGTGTTCTTTCCGAGATGCCCAGCTCCCGCGCCGCCTGTTTGCGGCGGCCGTTGTGTTTGTCGAGGGCCTTGCGGATCAGCTCCACCTCTTTCTCGGCCAGCGAGAGGGTCTCCTCCTCCACCTCCTGGGTATCTTCTATGAACGGGTGCGGCTGTTCGCTGGGCAGGGGCGCCGGCACGGCCGGCGAAGGACCCGTCTTCACCTCCTCCTCCCCATTGTTCTCCAGCCGGTTGATCACATGGGCATGGTCGCTCTCGATACGCGAGAAATCTGACTCCTTGCGCAGCATGTCGAAGACGATCTTCTTCAGATCGTTGATATCGTTTTTCAGGTCGAAAAGGATCTTGTACAGGATCTCCCGCTCCGAGGCGAAGGAGACCTCTCCCTCTTTCCGGGGGATGACCGCCGGCAATTTGACCCCCATATAGTCGGGCAGGTATCTCTTGAGGGTCTCGGCATCGATCTCCCTGTTTTTTTCGATGATGGAGATCTGTTCGGTAATGTTCTTCAGTTGCCGGACATTCCCCGGCCACCTGTAACTCAGCAAAACCGACTTGGCGTCTTCGGTGAGTTTGATGGGGGGCATGCGGTATTTCTCGGAGAAGTCCACCGCGAACTTCCTGAAAAGCAGAAGCACATCTTCTCCCCTCTCCCGCAGGGGCGGTATCTGTATCGGGACAGTATTGAGACGGTAAAAGAGATCCTCACGGAACTTACCCTCCTGCACTTTCTGCAGCAGCTCTACGTTGGTGGCCGCCACCACCCGCACGTCGGTCTTGTGCACCTTTGACGAGCCCACACGGATGAACTCCCCTGTCTCCAGAACACGCAAAAGACGCACCTGCGTGGAGAGAGGCAGCTCAGCCACCTCATCCAGAAAGATCGTACCCCCGTCGGCCACCTCAAAATAGCCTTTGCGACTCTCGTGGGCCCCGGTGAAAGAACCTTTCTCATGCCCGAACAACTCCGAATCGATCGTCCCCTCCGGGATGGCGCCGCAGTTGACGGCAATGTACTGACCATGCTTGCGGGCACTGAACTGATGGATGATCTGCGGAAAGACCTCCTTACCCGTACCGCTCTCCCCGGTGATCAGCACCGACAGATCGGTGGGTGCCACCTGCAGGGCGATGTCAATGGCATGGTTCAGTCCCGCATCGTTCCCGATGATCCCGAACCGCTGTTTTACCGCTTGTATCTGTACCATAAATCCTCCAAACTGACGCAAACGTATCCTGAACGTTCTTTTTGCGAAAATACTCATTTTTTTTCGTTTATCCTTGCCTAACCGATAATCGGTTAACCTTCCTCACCATCGTTCCATCATTTCATCTTTTTTCTTTACTTTGGGGCATGAATTTTCTCGGCATCATACCGGCCCGGTACCAGTCGTCCCGTTT
>CAZYQV010000235.1:0-3317 GCA_964649775.1 uncultured Rikenellaceae bacterium | reverse complement strand
ACCTGGTCGTTGTGGAGAACAGTGAGTATGACGGTCGCACCTGGGAGTTTGAGCTGACCATCTCCGATGCCGACGGCGGGTACGACGAAGGGGTTGCCTTGCAGGTGTTCTGGAATCGTGATCCGGTGGAAGGCATTGCTTTGCTGATGCCCTATAATTGCGACAGGAACAAATTCGAGCACTTCGGAGAGGCCAAATTCCGGATCGACTATAACAGTGCCGGCGACCGCAACTACGATGCCTGGATGATGGTGCAGGCTGCTGATCTGCCTGATGTGAACCCGCTGGTGGACCCCTTTGCCATGAAAGCATTGAAGATGTTCGTAGGAAGAGAGGGAGACTATGTGGATGTATATGGCAACTCCGATCATCCCAATGCCCGTTTCTTCACGATGACGGTTGGTTTTAACTGGGCCTTTGTGGCTTCCGGACAGGTGGATGAGGATATTGCTGCAGCCGAAGTGGGACTGCCCCCCAGCAACCTGGATGAACCCTCCCGTGAGGTGCTGCTCGGCTACTATTCGGTACATGATGTGCTGATGCGTCAGATCAAACAGTTGTGGCCCGGTATCGACCCGCCGATATTGGATGCTTACCTGATGAATACCGAAGCTCCTGCTTTCTTCGACCACCACGGTTTTGTGGCAGGAGGTGACATGCCCGGAGACGAATGGACCCCGCTGGTGAACAGGGTTAACGTGCTCAGTCCATACAACCCCAAAGAAATACATAATCTTGAAATACATTTTAAGATAGGAACAGAGCAGTAGAATGTAAGCAGAGAGGGGAGACCCTGAAGAAAAAGCCGGATTCGTCCGGCTTTTTTGTTTTTATTTAGAATTATTTTAAGTTTGTGGAACGGGTTTTGTACCGTATCATCCAAAATCAGGAATAGAATATGAAAAAAACAATTCTTTTACTTGCTGTGCTGCTTCTGCCGCTGGCAGGCCATGCACAAAAATCCCCCTATGATTCTGTGGCGCTGACCATTCTGGATCACATGGGGTATATTATCGGGGATCTGGGTTCTGTGGTTTTTGATTACCGTGCGGCCTGGGACATCCCCGGCGAAGAGTTTCAGATGATGCAGATGTCGAGCCGCAGCCGTGTTTATTTGCAGGGTCCCGACAAGCTCTTCATTGATAATCGCAGGAATGACAACAAACATCGTGGGTTTTGGTATAACGGCAGTAAGTTCGTGTATTACTCTTACGATGAGAACAACTATGCAGAGGTGGAGGCTCCTTACGGGATCATGCCCACCATCGACACGATCAACAAGTTGTACGGGGTGGATTTTCCCGGCGCGGACTTTTTCTACCCCACCTTTACCGACGACCTGATCGATCACAGTGACCGTATCATGTACCTGGGGCGGCAGAACGTCGAGGGGAAGGATTGTTACCACATCATGGCATACAACGATAAGGTGACCATCCAGATGTGGATCTCTGCCGAGCGTCTCACGCTGCCGGTGAAGTTTGTGATCTATTATAAGCAGAAGCCTGGCCATCCGCAGTATGTCGGTATTTTTTCGGGATGGATGATCAACCCTGTGTTCCCGCAGAGTCTGTTTGATTTTGTGCCGCCGCCGGGAGCCAGAAAAGTAGATATCATGCCCCGTATACCTCTTAAAAAGTAAAAACATATCATGAAAATAACAGCGATGAAAACGAAGTTTTTTCCCACGCTCCTGTATCTTTTCTTTGCAGGGGCAATGCTTTTTTCTCTCTCCCTGACGGCAGAGGCTCAGCGTATGGGACATCGGCCGGTACGCAGTGCCCGTCCTGCGGCTCGTCCTGCACCTCGGCCCTCACCACGTCCGGCTACGCGGCCCTCGACACGCCCTGCTTCCCGGCCCTCGACGCGTCCGGCCACCCGTCCCTCCACGCAGCCGGCTACGCGGCCTTCGACCCGTCCCGCCCCCGGCACCATCAACGGCGGGTATCAGAAAGCTCCCGACCGTTCGCAGAAGATTGATCGTTCGACACGGCCTGCTACACGGCCCTCGACACGTCCCGCTACCAAGCCTTCCACACGCCCGGCTACGAAGCCCTCGACGCGTCCGGCCACCAGGCCGGCCACACGTCCTGCTACCCGCCCGGCTACGGGCAGCCGGCATGCGGGGGTGATCGTACGACCTAACCCGCGGCCTTACTACCGGCCTCCTTACTATTATGGTGGCCGCAGGTTTTATTGTTACCATCCTTATCGCTACCATCCTTACCGTCCCTATTACTGGGGACCCCACTGGCATCCCTGGGGCTTCTTTGTAGCCACAGTGGCGGTCACAGCCATCATCGTGAGCATTGACAACCAAAACTACTATTACGATGAAGGGGTCTATTACCAACCCAAGGATGACGGAGAAGGGTATGTGGTCGTCGAAGCTCCTGTGGGTGCAACAGTTTCCAAACTGCCCAAGGATGCGGAGAAGATCGTTGTAGAGGGGGAAACCTATTATTATTACGGAGGTACTTTTTATGTGAAAGAGGGCAATGAATACAAAGTGGTTCCTCCCATGGCCGGCACAGTGGTGGATAAACTGCCAGAAGGAGGAAAAGAGGTGAAGATAGGCGATGTGACCTATGTCAAAGTGGGAGATGTCTATTACCAGCCTACCGAAGTAGAGGGTCGTGATGTATGGGAAGTGGTGAAGGTCGAAGAAGGAGAAGGCGAGGGTGACGACTGGGTGGATGAACAGATGGAAAACAAATAGCCATAACAGCCATCTTCACTGATAATACAAAAACAAAAATCCCGGTCTTATGCCGGGATTTTTGTTGTGATCCAGCCAGGATTCGAACCTGGGACCTACAGTTTAGAAGACTGTTGCTCTATCCAGCTGAGCTACTGGACCGGGAAATGCCGGCACAAAAATAATAAAAAAGCTATTTTTCTCCTGCATCCTTACTATTTTTAGTCCGGTACTTTGTGAGAGATACAAACCATAATACAACTATGAGAAAAATCGCCTCTTTTATTCTGCTTTTCTCTCTGGTCTTTTTGTCTGCCTGCAATCCTGACGGTCGGCAGGAGCAGCGTGAAAATACCGGTGTCGCAGCAGGTGTTTTCCCGGCGTTCACCCAGAAGACAGCTTCCAACTTCGTGCATCTGGCCCTGCGGTGTGTGCAGACGGAGTATCCCAACAAGCTCTCCCATGTGATGAACGGTCCGGAGGAGGTGTTGCCGCCGAAGAAGCTTCATCCTGTTTTCTTCGGCTGTTTCGACTGGCACTCCTGCGTCCATGGTCACTGGATGCTGGTAAAGGTGCTGAAGACTTTTCCTGACCTGCCGCAGGGCGATTCGATCCGGCA
>CAZYQV010000234.1:0-6838 GCA_964649775.1 uncultured Rikenellaceae bacterium | reverse complement strand
AGGAAAGCAGTGATCCCTTTTGTCCTGTGAGTGATACGACAGACAGGGTGTCAAAATGTTTTGTGAATAAGTACTACATTTGTGGGCGATATGCAAAAGAAGATTGCCATACTGTTATTGCTGTTTTTTTATTCCGGGTTCCTCTATTCCCAGGAAGATACCCTGCAGGCAGGGAGTATACATGATTCACAATTGAACGTCCTGCAGCGCATGAAGCTGAAAAGGGAGATGAAGATCCGGGAGGGCCGTCTGATGATCACCCCCTTTATTGCTCCCGGTTATACGCCCGAGCTGGGTCTAACCTTTGCCGGAGGTGCTCCCGTGAGTTTCAAGACAGACAAGAAGGATCCTTTGATGAAAAGGACCTCCATCCCCGTTTCTATTTCCTATTCCACGAGAAAATCCCTCGTTTTCAGCAGTCAGCTCACCTCTTACTGGATGCATGACAAGCTGAGGATCAACGGGGATTTCTGGTACAAGGACATGCCGGACAATTACTGGGGCATCGGGTATGAGAATGCTGCGGAGATCCCCAAGTCGGACTCTACCACCGAATATACCCGGCGCTGGTGGTGGATGAATCCCCGTTTTCTGTTTCAGGTGGCCGATAATTTCTATCTCGGAGCGAGTGTGGATTACAACTATACGCGGGGGCGCAAGCCCAGTGCGGGGGTGGCCAATGATCCCTATTATCAGAAATACAACGACCGGCCGATGAACGGAGGGCTGGGGTTCATTATCAGGTATGACTCCCGCGATATCCCCGTAGATGCGAGGAAGGGCATGTATATTAATTTTACCAGTACTTTTTTTTCAAAATATTTCGGTGGGGACAATGATTATCAGGTCTATATGGTCGATTACCGGCAATACAGGACGATCCGGCGTGATGGCCGTACCCTGGCCTGGCAGTTGAAGACCCGTTTCGGGTCGGGGAGCATTCCCTACGGTGAGATGGCCCAGCTGGGGACCCCTTTTGACCTGCGGGGATATATCTGGGGGCACTACCGCGACCGCAACATGGCCTTTGCCATCCTGGAATACCGGCACATGTTCTGGCGGAAAAAGAAACAGAAACTGAGCAAGAGCGGGCTTGTGGGATGGTTTGCCGGCGGCACGATCTTCCACCGGTGGGAGAAAACGACCGATGTGAACCGCTGGCTGCCCAACATAGGTATCGGTTACCGTCTTGAAGTACAGCCCCGCATGATGGCCCGTGTCGACCTGGGTTTCGGGAGGAACACGAAGGGTTTCTATTTTAACTTCTATCAGGCTTTTTGATCAACAAAAAAGCGCCCGCAGGCGCTTTTCCTATTTCTCCAGCTTACCGAGAAAATCGGCTATGCCGTCGTGGGTAGGCTTGATGGCCTCATCGCCGGGATGCCAGTCGGCGGGACACACCTCCCCGTATTTTTCGTAGTACTGAAGTGCATCGATGATCCTGAGCACCTCGTCGACACTGCGTCCCAGGGGCATGTCGTTGACCACCTGATGCCGGATGATGCCGTCGAGGTCGATGAGGAACAGGCCCCTGTATGCCTGGGGGATCCCCTCAAAACTGACCTCTCCGTCCTCATCGTATTCATATTCTCCGGCCAGCACATCGTAATTCTCTGAGATGACCAGGGCCTGATCGGCGATCAGCGGATATTTTACCCCTTTGATCCCACCGTCGTGTAACTCGGTCTGCAACCATTTCCAGTGGGAAAACTGGGAATCTACAGAACAGCCTACCACGGCTGTGTTCCTTTTTTCAAACTCCTCCATCCGTTCCTGAAAAGCCAGGATCTCCGTGGGGCATACAAAGGTGAAATCGGCAGGATAAAAGAAGAGAATAACATATTTCTTGCCGAGGTATTGATCGAGAGAGAAATTGTCAACGATATCACCCCCGTTGATCACTGCCGGAGCAGAGAAGGTAGGAGCTTTTTTACCAACTAAAACGCTCATGATTGAATAATTTTTGTGAAACTTAATTTTTACAGCATGGTCCGGAGGATAAAGATAATAAGTTTTTTCATTTCTGTTCCGTCAGGCAGGCTTATTGTGAGATCCCCGAAAGGAATGAGGGGGAAAGAATGGGGACAGTGCAGGGCAGTACGGGGCTTTTCATCTGAAGTCGACGATTTCCGGTTTATGGGGGATGAAATCGTAGGGGGAATAATTCTTCTCGCCCGAGATGACGATGGTCTGATAACGGGCTTCGGTGGGGAGGACGGGGTAGTAAGCGAAACGTATCTGGAAAGTGTTGAAAATAAGGTTCTCGTTACGTATGCGCAGGCCGAGGCCGAAACCTGAATAGAGTTTGCTGTAGGTGAGAGGCTTCTCGGCCAGGTCGAGTATGCCGAGGTCGGCAAAAGTAAAAAAGACAAACCGGAACCCGTAAAAATAAAAAGGGCTGAAGGCCACGGTCTCCGTCTTGACAGCGAAGCGCCGGATCCCTGTAAGGCTGTCGCTGCGCAGTCCGCGTATGCCGAATTTGTCGTTGAGGGTCAGCAATTCGTCGCTGTAGCGGTTGACGCCCGTGGTGAACCCGATGTTGATGAACTGCCTGTAATAGAACCGTCCGATGGCAAAGAGAGGACTGAAATAATCGGTGTAGATGTTGAGCACACCCTGTTTGATGGTGTTCCTGCCCTGCGGATGAAAGCCTCCCATCGAAACACCGGCATTGATATATCCGAAATGGGGAAAATATTTTCCGGCCGTGATCTCTGTCCCCAAATAAAAACGGTTGATGAACTCATTCAGCTCATATCCTCCCGTCAGTCCGATCCGGACGCCTTCGGGGATGTCTTCCGTGGTACCGTAGTTGTAGATCAGGCTGGTTTTGTAATACCGGTCGGAGGAGAGGGTGACCTGTCCGAGGAAGAGCTGGTATTCCTGATATTTGTAATATTCGTCCTCCTCCAGTTCGGGACGTTTGGAGATGTTGTTGAAATGGTATCTTCCCGAAAAAACGATCCTTCTCCTTTTTTCTGTATCCAGCAGGATGGACCGTGCATACCAGCCGTCATACGAGCTGTACCGGATCGGCAGCTCCAGGGTATCTCCTTCCAGGAGGTCGTGTGTGAAGATATACTTGCCTTCCAGTCCTCCATTGTTTTTCATGAACTGGCTCAGGAAAGGCCGTTCGAAAGAGGCGGTATACTGCTGGGTGCTGAAGGCGCTGATCATGCGTATATCCCCGCTGATGAAAGAACCCCAGAGGTTGTTGACCTTGTAGCGGCCGTATCCGCCGACGGGGTCGTTCTCCCTGAAATCATACAGTACCCCCCCGCGGATCTCGTGGCCTCTCCCGAGGAAATTCTTGTCGAGCACAGAGACCCCCCCGGCGTTGATCCCCCGGTAGTCCACGGAGGCTCCTATGGAGAAGACATCCCTCGTCACCACCAGTACATCCACCATGTCGTTTCCCACCGGCAGGAGCAGGAAACGGGCGTCACGGATATACGGGAGATGACGTAGCAGACGCTCATTGTCGTCGAGCAGCTGGGGCCGTACCTTGTCGCCGCTGTGGAACATCAGGTTCTTACGGATCGTCTGCCAGCGGGTGGTGACGTGCAGCTTGTTCAGAAAGCTGCTGCTGCCTTTTTTGGGAGGCAGAAGGACGGTGTCGCGTATGATCGTCCCGAAAGGATCGAGCCGGTAATACCTGACCTCGCGGATGATCTTTCCCTCAAACTTTTTGTATTCCGCCATGGATGAAGAGACCTTCGGCACGCTCCCGTTGCCGGAAGAGGTGAAAAAGAGATGATACAACCGGTTGGCCCACTTTTTCCGGGAGGCTTTGACGTGCAGGGAGTCATATATCATTTGCGATTTGTCGTAATTTCCCCTGATGCGGAAGACAGCCGTTCCGTGAGGGATGATGATGACCGTGTCCTTCTCAAAAGCGACCAGGGAGTCGTTAAAAAGGAGCAGGTCGTTTTTTTTTACCTGAAGGGTGTCAGGAAAAGAGGCTGTGGCAGAGCATGTGCTGAAAAAGAACAGGATCAGAACAAGATATCCCCCGTATCCCGCAGTATCCTTCGTGGGGCGATGGGTCGTATCTTTATTCTTCCAAAACATCATCCGAATTGAACTGAAAACCCAGACGTTTTCCTGTCTGCTGCAACGAGCTCAGGATCTTGGCCGACATCTGCTCCACCGAAATGATCTTTACATTGTCATAGGGCGGCACCAGCAGGTCGAACTGCATGGAGTAGAGGATCGCTCTTTCAATGATCTCTTTCAGTGATTTCCTGCTGACGGTCAGCTTGCCGAAGTTTTTGTATTGAAATGCCGCTTGTCTTTTTCCTTCTACGAAAAAATGATTGTCTTTGTTAATGAAGATACGGGCAATAAGGTATCCAAGGTCCTGCAGACGGTTGTATTTGAATGAGTCGGTGAGGAAATTGTAAATGTTGATGATCCCGCAATAGGAGTTGAGAGGTTCGTCTTTGACATAAGGGACCTCCCAGATCTTGTGCTCCCTGTTGAACTCGAAGATGTTGGTGTGCATGCTGCAAACCAGGGTGTCGCCGGAGATACGCATCTGGGCAGCGAACTTCCCGTAGTCCTTGAATTCGGGGATGATCCGGGGATCGGCCTCCTCCATGCTTTCCGCAAGATCCCGGACCAGCTCTTTCATGGCCTCTTTCAGGGTGATGAAAGCCTCGGCCGTATGGTCATAGATAAGTTGTTTCAGGGCAGCTTTCGTGGTAAGAATGCCGATGATCTCCTGCTGGCTGTTGTTCCTGCTCACGGGAATGCTTTTTAAGGGGTGGTTTCCGACCCTTAAAGATACAAGAATTTCTGTTTTCCTTACAAAAAGAAAATCACGGCACTACAGAAGACTGTGATTGCATGTGCCACGATACGGAGAGTTCAACCTTCAAGCATCAAGCTTCGAGCTTCGAGCTTCCTAATAGGCTCTTGCAAAAACGACCCTTCTGGGCGAGGGTTTGCCCGTGACCATGCATTTTCCTTCTTCCGCCTCTTCATCGACGGGGATGATACGTATGGTAGCTTTTGTATCTTCCTTGATCTTCAGTTCTGTCCCGGTGGTACCGTCCCAGTGTGCCAGGACGAAACCGCCTTTTTCGATGACCTCTTTGAACTCATCGTAGGTGTCTACCTTGTAGATGTTGGCATCGCGGAAGCGCAGGGCTTTCTGATAGATCTGTTCCTGTATCTCGTCGAGGAGGGCGGGGATCCTTGTTGCCAGGCCTTCCAGCGGGAGTGTGTTCTTCTCGAGGGTGTCGCGGCGGGCCACCTCGGCGGTGCCGTTGGCCAGGTCGCGCGGACCGATGGCAATCCTCACAGGAACCCCTTTCATCTCATATTCGGCAAATTTCCATCCCGGCTTGTGGGTGTCGCGGTCGTCATACTTTACCGAGATACCTGCCTTCTTCAGGCTCTCCATCAGCTCTTCCGCCACGGCTGTGATCCGGTCCAGCTCCTCTTTCTTCTTATAGATAGGCACGATGATCACCTGCAGGGGGGCCAGACGGGGGGGGAGTACCAGTCCGTTATCGTCGGAGTGGGCCATGATGAGGGCGCCCATGAGACGGGTGGAGACACCCCAGGAGGTGGCCCACACGTATTCCAGTTTGCCGGAGCGGTCGAGGAATTTCACATCAAAAGCTTTGGCGAAGTTCTGCCCGAGGAAATGAGAGGTGCCGGCCTGCAGGGCTTTGCCATCCTGCATGAGTGCCTCGATGGCGTATGTCTCCAGGGCCCCGGCAAAACGTTCGTTTTCCGATTTTACGCCTTTCAGTACCGGCAGGGCCATGAAGTTTTCCGCAAAGTCGGTATACAGGTCGATGATCTTCAGGGTCTCCTCCACAGCTTCCTCGCGCGTGGCGTGGGCGGTGTGTCCTTCCTGCCAGAGAAACTCGGCCGTGCGCAGAAAGAGACGGGTGCGCATCTCCCAGCGCACCACATTGGCCCACTGGTTGATCAGCAGCGGCAGATCACGGTACGACTGTATCCAGCCCTTGTAAGTGTTCCAGATGATCGTCTCGGAGGTGGGGCGTACGATCAGCTCCTCCTCCAGCTTTGCATCTTCATCCACGACCACCCCTTTGCCGTCCGGGTCGTTCTTCAGCCTGTAGTGCGTTACCACGGCACACTCCTTGGCAAACCCTTCCACATGGGCCGCTTCCCTGCTGAAAAAAGATTTCGGGATGAACAGGGGGAAATAGGCATTGGAGTGACCGGTATCTTTGAACATCCTGTCCAGCTGCGCCTGTATCTTCTCCCAGATCGCATAGCCATAAGGTTTGATGACCATGCAGCCCCTGACCGCAGAGTTCTCTGCCAGATCTGCCTTGATAACCAGGTTGTTATACCACTGCGAGTAGTCTTCTGCACGGGGGGTGATCTCTTTAGCCATAATCTTTGGTATAGTATTTGAACTTTTATCAACGAAAGAACTGCAAAGAAAAAAATTATCCGCGACAAATAAAAAAAAGAGGAGGTCATCATGAAAACAAATAAAACATACAGAGCACTTCTGATCGCAGGAGCTTTTTTTACCGCACTCTTCTTCTATCCCTCCCAGCCGGCAGCGGCGGCGCCGCCCGGTGTTCATTTCCATGCCTCTTTCCATGTGGGTACATCCTTTTACACTCCCGTTGTTTCCTACAGCGCACGTATCCGCATGTTCTCCTATCCTTCGGTGAGCGCGGGGTATCTCTACGATCCCTTTTATTATGATCCGTGGTATGGCGGAGGAGGGTATTACTACAACAGTGGTTACGGCTCTTTTTCCGTAACCTTCTCCTTCGGATATCCTTCCTATTATTATTCACCGGCATGGTATTATTATCCGGTCGTCTATTATCCTCCGGTA
>CAZYQV010000233.1:0-3960 GCA_964649775.1 uncultured Rikenellaceae bacterium | reverse complement strand
ATTTTATGCAAAGATTTTTTCATGATGTTCAGATTTTGAGTTGTGAGTTTCGAGTTGAGAGTATCGAGTTGAGAGTTAGCTGGAACATTGCGAGGCCGCAGGCCGTGGCCTGCCTGCCTCCCTGACGGGAGGTAAACCGGCAGGCAGGTTTATCTCCCGGAGGGAGGCAATCCCATCAAATTTACACGCGTCTATCTCGCTTCATCGCCTCATCGCATTATCTCTTCATCGCTTCATCGCACCATCGCTTCCTCTCATTTCTTTTCCAGCTCATCCAGTTTCTCCAGTCCGTTGATATGGATCGCTTTGGATAGCTGGGAGATCTGTTTCATATTGATGTTCCCCCGGATATCGATCAGCACGTTATCACTGTCTCCTCCCACGATCATCAGCAATTCGGATATCTTTCCCTTTTCTTCCTTCACGAGGAACCTGATCTTTTGTCCCGGCTCGGTGACGGTCATCAGCTCCTCATACTCTTCCGTCGACAAGCCGCCGATCACCTCCTTATAGAAATCCGTCTTCTCCGTCCTGCCCGCCCTTTCATCCTGCGCCAGGATACGGATGCTTTTCAGGTTTTTCATCAGCTCGTTGAACTCCGGATCTTCGATGTCCGCTTCGGAGAACATGCTGAACATCTTGCTGGAAATATATACCGTGGTATATCCTTCCCTGCCTCCGTATTTTTCAAAGATCCTTTCTACGGGATCTTTCTGTGAGAATCCCTGTACCGCCATAATGATCAGCAACAGGAACAAAGTCACGCGTTTCGTTTTCATGATCGTAAAGTTATGAATTTATTTATTTTATCTATTTCCGTCAGGGTGATCCTGTCTCTTTTCTTTGCCTACGGGCAGCTGCAGGTAAGGTATCTCTTTTACGATGCGGGCCGTTTTCCCCACCCGTTCCATCTCCCTGGCCGGCAGCGACATCTCCTGCAGGTATGAGAGGGGCCGGGTGCCTTCGTTCAGTTTGTCCGACACATAGAGCAGGATCCTTTTGGTCTCCTGGTAGGCCAGCCGGGGATCGGAATAGGTGTCTTTGGGTTTTTGCGATGCCAGGTACCACCAGGTGGCCAGCACCACCAGCAGGGAGGCTGCCACGGGCAGCGTACGCCACAGCCACCTCCTCAGCAATACCGTTCTGCCGGCAGTGCCGGCATAGTGTTCGTCGATGAGCTCCTCCAGCCTGCGGGTGAATGCCTCAGGAGGCTCCTCGCCGCCGGCCTCCTCCACGGCAAGGAAAAACTCCCGGTCGGCCGCGAACGCCTCCGGCACCTCTTCGCCGCGGAAATAGTGCCGCAGCTGCCGCTCCTCCGCCGGTGTAGCGGTGCCCTCGTAAAACTTGTCCAGCAGTGCTTTTACCTGTTCTCTATCCATGATCTGTCTCTTTTAACAGTGTTTCCCTCACCTTCTTCCGTGCCCGTGACAACACCACCCGCACATTGTTGACGGTCATCTCCGTCACTCCGGCGATCTCCCCGTAGTCGTACCCTTCCACATCCCTCAAGTGAATCACCGTGCGTGCCGGTTCTTTCAGGTTGTCGATGATCCGCATCACGCGGGCCGCCTTTTCTCTCCTGTCGAGCTGCACATCCGGCGGATCGTCCGGCACCCCCGGCTCCGGCAGGGTCACCTCTCCCTCTGAGACCGTATGTTTTGTGCGGAGCCGGTCGAGCGACAGGTTGCGCACCATCGTCATGGCCAGCGCCTCCTTGTTGCGGTATGTCTCCAGCTTCTCTTTCATCGCCAGCAGTTTCAGAAAGACCTCCTGCACCATATCTTCCGCCTCCTCGGGACTCCTCAGATAACGAAGAGCCAGCCGGTAGAGCTTACCGCTGAGAGGGAGGAAGGTCTCCTTGAATTGTTTCGCGTCCATACGGTGCAGGAAGGATGTTGTTCAAAGGGTTAAGATAATAAAAAGTGCCTTAAGTGCCTTAAGTGCCTTGAGTACTTGAAGAAGTTGAAAGTGATAAGTTAAAAGTGACTAAAGTTAAGATCCTGTAGTTACTTTTCAACTTTTCAACCTTTCAACTCTTCAACTCTTCAACTTTCTCAAAACTCCGTCAAAAAAGCCAGTCCACCCCCTTTTTCCGTACTGCTCTTCATCCGGGCAATATCTTTCAGTCTGATATCTCCCCGCACGATGATCATGGCGCTCTCCTTCCTCTCACCGGTAAGGAGCACCAGCTCTTTCACCAGGTCTCCTTCCTGCCGTATCAGGAACTTCACCTGTTCATTCCCTTTCTCGACGGTCATCAGCTCTTCGTAGGAGTCGCCCAGGGCACCCAGCACCTTGCCGTAGAAGGCAGTGTTGCCGGCATCGGCAGCCAGTATCTTCACCGAGTTGATCCCGTCGAGGAACGCTTTCACCTCCGGATCATCCTCCTCCTGCAGGGAGGCGGCCAGCGAGATCGCCCCTTTGGGGATCGTCAGCACGGTACAGTTGCCTTTTCCGGCATAGGTCTTGAAAACATCTTCGGCACTCTTCTGGGCCGACACCGCGACTGTGATCATCACAGCCAGTACAAACAATAATCCACGTTTTTTCATCTCATTGAATTTTTAAAGTTTAACAATCGTTTCATTTGCTTTCAATGAGACGACGAACGAACAGAAAGATCATTACAACGGGGAGCCAACTTTTTTCATATTTTTGCCATCTGTTCACCTTAAAACCCGTATTATGAAAAAAAGTCTGCTTTTTACCCTGATTTTTATATTCATCCCTCTCCTCCCCCTCTTTTCACAACATGGGGCCGGTCGCGGGGGGAGCTACAACGCTGCTTTCATCCCTGGTGACAACGATCCTTCCTTCCCGAAGGATTACATGAACCCCTATCTGCAGAACATGACCGGGACCTCGGTATATATCTCCTGGCACCATCCCTCGACGACGAACACTACTGTATATTACGGTACCGGCAGCTGGCGGGATAACAAGGCCAGCGGCAGTTATGAGAATATCGCGGGGAATATCTGGCACACCGTTCATCTGACCGGTCTCAAGCCCGGCACAAAGTACTATTACCGTTGTACTACCGGCAGCGATACCTCAGCAGTCAGCACTTTCCGTACCAAAGAAGCCCCCGGCACTGCGGGCACCCATGTGCGTTTTGTGCTGGTGGGCGACTCACGCACCGACTCGGTCACGACCCATAAGATCTCCACCACCATTGAACAACAACTGACGGAGGACTATGGCGACAACTGGAACGACAGTGTCGATTTTCTGATCAACGTGGGCGATATCGTCACCAACGGCAAGGAAATCTCGCAATACAAGCCGGAGTACTTCCTCCCTTATTCCAATCTCACCAACAAAATACCTTTTTATGTCTCTATCGGCAACCACGAGAACGAGAGCGAGTACTATTACGCTTACATGAAATATGAGGATCTCACGGGTCCCCCTTATGATGACCCCTCCAGCCAGTACAATGAGAAGTTCTACACTTACCGATACGGCAGGTGCCGTTTCATCGCCCTCAACTCCAACGGCAAGTACCAGGGCGATGTCCAGACCAAATGGCTGAAAGGAGTGCTGGATGATGCCGAGGCTGACGACGATATTGATTTCGTCTTTGTTTACTGTCATCATCCCGGGCATACGGAGATATGGCCCAGCGGCAACAATTATTACATACAGCTGCAGGTCATCCCTCTCCTGTTGCAGTACTCCAAGCCCTCCATGTTCATGTACGGACATTCACACGACTATGAGCACGGCATCATCGGGCTGGACGAGAGCAACAGCAACTATCATCAGGACATGCACATCGTCCTGAGCGGCGGCGGCGGTTCGGTCCTGGACAGATGGGGTATGTATGCCAACCAGCGCAATTATCCCGAGATCTTCATGACCCTCGACCATTACAACTATTCGATCATCGACGTGAACGTGGATGACAAATCCTACACCGCCCGCACATACAGCCTCGGTCATCCCGACAAGCCCCTG
>CAZYQV010000232.1:0-6781 GCA_964649775.1 uncultured Rikenellaceae bacterium | reverse complement strand
TTTTTTATTTATTTTCAAATATGAAAAATTTCTTTTAAATAAAAAACATTCACCCCATCTTTCCGTAAAAAATAAATAATTACATTCGTACAGCTGTTTTCAAATTGGGAGTGATGAAACAGGCAGCCATCGTCTTATTGCTTTTTTATTTTTTTCTCAACTCTTTTCAAATCTATTCCCGCAAGCCTGTCAAGATCAGGGGCCGGGATTTTAAAGTGGAAGAGGCCGGATATAAAACGGCATGGAAGCACGTGCGTGAGGGCGATGCTTTGTTCCGGAAAGGGGAGGGGAGCTATCCACAGGCGCTGGAGCAATATCTGATGGCGTATCAGTATAATCCCGCCGTACCTGCCCTCAACTATATGATCGGCGTATGTTACCTGCATACGGATCACAAAGGGGAGGCATTGAAATATCTCGAGAAGGCTTATGCCGGTGACTCTCTTCTCGCGCAGGATCTGCTTTATCTGCTGGGACGGGCCCACCAGTACCGTTACGAGTTTGAGGAAGCGCTGAAGTACTACCGTTCTTTCATTCAGGGACCGGGTTATGTGCCGACGGTCCCGCTGGCGGCCGAAGCCAGGAGACACATAGAAGAGTGTCTCCATGCTGCCACGGTGGTGAAGGACACGGTGCCTGCCACGATCGTGGATATGGGATCTGCGGTCAACTCGCCGTGGGACGATTATAAGGCGGTGCTCACGCCTGCCGGCGACAAGCTCTATTTCACCTCCCGCAGAAAGTTCTCTTCCAGGCAGCTGCCCAACCGTTACGACGGCAAGTATGAGGAGGATATCTATCTCTCCCTGGGGGAGGGCAACGGCTGGTCGGAGGCAGTGCGTCTGGACGAGCCCCCGAACAGCAGGTACAACGATGCACTGCTGGCCTTGTCGCCGGACGGCAGGGAGCTGTACGTATACAACGGCAAGAAAGGCAACGGTGATATCTTCTCTGTCCGCCGGAAGGGTGACAAATGGAAGAAGCCGGTGAAGATCACCGGCAGGATCAACAGCAAAGGGCAGGAGAGCGCTCTCTGGATCAGTCCCGACAGCACGACGGCGTACTTTGTCTCCGACCTGAAGAAGCTGACGCGCGGAGGCAAGGATATTTTTGTGATACGGCGTGATGCTGCCGGGAAATGGGGCGATCCCGAGCCTCTTGACACGACGGTCAACACCCCCTGGGACGAGGAGAGCCCCTGGCTCACACCCGACGGGAAGACCCTCTATTTCTCATCGCAGGGACACAACAGCATCGGTGGCTTCGACGTGTTCAGATCGCATCTGGGGCCCGACGGCCGCTGGTCGCAGGCGGAGAACATGGGAGTACCTCTCAACACGCCTGATGATGATCTCTTTTATGTCCCGTCGCCTGTCGACAGCATGGTCGCTTACATCTCGGGGATACGCGGGGAGACGCAGAGTCTGAAGGATCTCTACCAGGTGACCTGGATACCGCAGCGGGTGCCTGACTCTATTGTTCCGGAGATCATGGAAGTGTATGACGACGTGCCCATCGTACCGGACGGGGGAGGCGTGGATACCCGCAGCCTGGTGATCCCCGTGTTCGTGCCGCCGCCGCGCCAGCTGATGATCACCGGCAGGGTCACCGACAAGGTTACGGGTATGCCCCTCATGGCCTCTATAGATATCATCGATATCGACAAGAACCAGGTGATTGGCAAAGCCCTCTCACGCAAAAGCGACGGGGTATATACCATCAAAAGGAAGAACAGGAAGAGCTTCGGCGTGGAGGTCAACGCTCCGGGGTATATGTTCCTGCTCGATGTGGTCGATATACCGCGACCGGATACCGTCACGCTGGTGCGAAAAGATTTCAGGATGAGTAAGATGAAAGTAGGGGAGACGGTGGTGTTGCAGAACATCTTCTTCGAGACCAACCTGGCGGTCATCACGCCGGTATCTTTTCCGGCCCTTGACAGGGTGATCAACTTCATGAAGAAAAACCCGGACATCAAGGTGGAGATCGACGGTCATACCGACAGCGTGGGGTCGGATGCATATAACCAGCGGCTGTCGCAGGCACGTGCCCAGGCGGTGGTGGAGTACCTTGTCAAGCATGGCATCAGCCGGGATCGTCTGGTGGCCAAAGGGTTTGGCGAGGCGAAGCCCGTCGCACCCAACACCACTCCCGAAGGGAGGGCGAAAAACAGGAGGGTGGAGTTCCGTATCCTGGAGATGTGACCCGTAAAATGCATGAAAATTTGTACATTTGTACGGCCTCCCGCCAGTGGGGGGTCGTACTTTTTTTTTAACTGACAGCAACGATGATGAAAACAACACCTTTAACAGATATCCATAAAGCGCTGGGGGCACGGATGGTGCCTTTTGCCGGTTTTCTGATGCCGGTGGAATACAGTGGTATCCAGGATGAACATATTACCGTACGGAAAAAAGTCGGTGTCTTTGATGTGTCGCACATGGGCGAGATATGGGTGAGAGGGCCGAAGGCGCTGGATTTTCTGCAGTGGGTGACCACCAATGATGTGGCTGCGCTCTATGACGGCAAGGTACAGTATTCCTGTTTTCCCAACGGCCGTGGTGGCATCGTGGATGACCTGCTGGTCTACCGCCTGCGGGAGGATGATTATCTGCTGGTGGTCAATGCCTCGAACATCGAGAAAGACTATGCCTGGCTGACGGACAGGGGCAGGGAAAGAGGACTGGTCGCCGGGAAGGATATCCTCAATGTCTCCGATGACTTTGCCCAGCTGGCCGTGCAGGGGCCCCTGGCCCTGGAGGCCATGCAGAAACTGACCGGCGAGCCGGTGACGGACATGGAGTTCTATACTTTCAAACGGATCGAATTTGCCGGTATCCCCGGAGCCCTCTTCTCTACGACAGGATATACGGGTGCCGGCGGGTGTGAGATCTATGTGCCGGCCGACAGGGCTCCTGAGCTATGGGATGCCGTGATGGAGGCAGGCCGTGAATACGGTATCAAGCCTGCCGGCCTGGGAGCCAGAGACACCCTGCGCCTTGAGATGGGCTATTGCCTTTACGGCAACGATATCACCGATGAGACCTCCCCCATAGAGGCAGGACTGGGGTGGATCACCAAGTTCAGGGAGGACAAGGATTTTATCGACAAAGAGTTGTTCCTGAAACAGAAAGAAGAAGGTGTGGAGCGACGTCTGAAAGGGTTCGTGATGGAAGAGCGGGGCATCCCGCGACAGCATTATCCTGTCTTCAACGGGGAAGGAGAGGAGATCGGTGAGGTCACCTCCGGTACCATGTCGCCCATGCTGAAGAAAGGAATAGGCATGGCTTATCTGAAAAAAGGATACTGGAAAGAGGGTACGCCTGTCTACATCGGTGTGCGCAACAAAAGACTGAAAGCAGTGGTGACGCGCCCTCCTTTTTATAAACCGGATAACTGATCGCCGTTCATGGAAAAGAAAACACCCCGCATAGAGGTCTGTTTTTCTCCTTTGCTCTATCCTTTGTATGAGAACAGCGGCTCGATCGTGGTGGTGGTGGACATCCTGCGTGCCACCTCTTCCATCATCACGGCCTTCCACAACGGTGTGGAACGCCTGATCCCGGTGCGTACCATCGAGGAGGCACGTACTTTTAAGGACCGCGGCTATCTGATCGCTGCCGAGCGCGACGGCCGTGTGCTCGACTTTGCCGACTTCGGCAATTCGCCCGATAACTTTTCCCCGGAACGTATACGGGGCAGGACGATCGTTTACAGCACCACCAACGGCACACAGGCCATCCAGATGGCCGGCCGCGGTCATCAGGTGCTGGTGGGAGGTTTTCTCAATATCTCGGCCCTGGCCGCATACCTGATCGCCCGGCAGCGGGATGTGCTGATCCTGTGTGCCGCCTGGAAGAACAAGTTCTCGCTCGAAGATTCCGTTTTTGCCGGAGCCCTCACCGACAAGCTGCTCGGGAGCGACCGTTTCCATACCATCTGTGATTCGGCCCATGCAGCCCGTGACCTGTGGCTGCTGGCCGAAAGTGATCTTGTAAGCTACATCGACAAGGCTGCCAACCGCACCCGCCTGAAGAAACTGGGTCTGGACAGTGCTATAGAATATTGTCATACACAAGATGTTACGGATGTTATCCCTGTGCTGGAGGGAGATGTGCTGGTGCGGTTGAAAAAATTGTGAAAAAGTTATCATCTATTCCGCGATTTTGTATGGTTTATTTCTCTTTTTAATGCAATTTTGTACAGGAAAAAAACAACCCTGTAAAGCGCTTCAAAATGAAAAAACACAATTTTTATGCAGGACCGGCCATTTTGCCGGAGTATACTGTTAATAAAGTGATCGAGGCATGCCGTGATTTTGACGGCATGGGCCTGGGGATCATGGAGATCTCGCACCGCAGCAAGGAATTCACTGCGGTGATGGAACAGGCACAGCAGCTGTTTAAAGAGCTGCTGGATATTCCCGGGGGGTATCATGTGCTTCTCGTCGGTGGCGGCGCCAGCACACAGTTCACCGTCGTGCCGATGAACCTGATGCAGAAAAAGTCGGCCTATCTGAATACAGGTGCCTGGGCCACCAAGGCCATCAAGGAGGCAAAACTGTATGGTGAGGTGGAGGTGGTGGCCTCCTCCGAAGACAGGAATTTCTCCTATATCCCGAAAGATTTTGTGATCCCGGAGGATGCCGATTATTTCCATATCACTACCAACAATACCATTTACGGCACAGAGATCCACGAAGATCCCGATTCTCCGGTACCTCTGGTGGCAGACATGTCTTCCGATATTTTGAGCCGTCCTGTGGATATCTCCAAATATGCCCTTATTTACGGGGGTGCCCAGAAGAACCTGGCGCCGGCAGGTGTGACCTTTGTGATCGTACGTGAAGATGTGGTGGGCAAGGTCGACCGTAAGATCCCGACCATCTTCAATTATCAGACACAGATAGACAAAGGCTCTATGTTCAACACGCCTCCCGTCCTGCCCATCTATGCTGCCCTGCAAACCCTTATCTGGGTGAAGGACAACGGTGGTGTGGAAGCCATGCAGAAAAGGAACAAAGAGAAATCAGATCTGCTCTATGAAGAGGTTGAGCGGAACAAACTGTTCAAACCCACGGTCAGCGGCGACGACAGGTCGGTGATGAATGTCTGCTGGGTGATGAACGAGGAGTATGCCGATCATGAGAAGCCTTTCCTGGAGTATGCCACCGGCAAGGGCATGATCGGTATCAAAGGCCACCGGTCGGTAGGCGGTTTCCGGGCATCGCTTTATAACGCGCTGCCTCTGGAGAGTGTGAAAGCGCTCATTGCCGTGATGCAGGAGTATGAGAAAAATATATAAGACCAGTCAACCGAAAAAAACAATCTATCATGAAAGTATTGATCGCAACGGAAAAACCTTTTGCTCCCGCAGCAGTAGAGCAGATAAAGGGTATCTTCGACGAGGCGGGTTATGAGGTGGTGTTGCTGGAGAAGTACGGCTCTAAGGATGACCTCCTGGCGGCTGTGCAGGATGCCGGTGCCCTGATCGTTCGCAGCGACAAGGTGGACGGTGGCGTGCTGGATGCCGCCGGCAGCCTGAAGATCGTCGTACGTGCCGGCGCCGGCTATGACAATATCGACCTGGAGCAGGCCTCGGCCAAAGGGGTGGTGGTGATGAACACCCCCGGACAGAACTCCAACGCCGTGGCCGAGCTGGCTCTGGGCATGATGGTCTATATGGCCCGCAACCTGTTCAACGGCAAGCCCGGCACCGAGCTGAAAGGCAAGACCCTCGGCATACAGGCCTATGGCCATGTAGGACGGGAAGTGGCACGCATCGCCCGTGGCTTTGCCATGGAGACCCTCGCCTTCGACCCCTTTGTCAGCAAAACCGATATCATCAACGACGGCACGAAGCCCGTGGACAGCGTGGAAGAGCTGTATGAGCGCTGCCAGTACGTCTCGCTCCATATCCCGGCCAACGAGCAGACGAAGGGATCGGTCAACTTTGATCTGATGAGCAGGATGCCGAAGGGCGCTACCCTGGTCAATACCGCACGGAAAGAAGTGATCGATGAGCCATCCCTGCTGAAGATGTTCCGTGAGCGGGAAGATTTCCGGTATGTCTCCGATATCGCCCCCGATTGTAAGGAGGAGATAGAAAAAGAGTTCCCCGGACGGTACTTTTTCACCCCGAAGAAGATGGGGGCCCAGACGGCCGAGGCCAATATCAACGCCGGCGTGGCCGCTGCGCGCCAGATCGTCAAATTCTTCGAGAAAGGAGATACCACGTTCCAGGTGAACAAGTAGGAAGGTCGATGCTTGAAGCTCGATGCTCGAAGCTAAAAACTTACAACTCGAAACCCGAAACCCGAAACTAACATGGCAGTACTGAAACCATTCAAAGGCATCCGGCCGCCGGCAGAGCTGGCGCCGAAGGTTGCATCCCGTCCTTACGACGTGCTCAACTCGGAAGAGGCGCGCAGGGAGGCCGAAGGAAATCCCTATTCCCTGTATCACATCATCAAGGCCGAGATCGATCTGGATCCTGCCGTAGATGTGCACAGTGAGCAGGTGTATGAGAAAGCACGTGAGAACTTCCGGAAGTTCCTTGAGAAAGGATGGCTGCGCCAGGATGACGAAGAGCATCTCTATGTATATGCCCAGACGTGGCGCGGCAGGACACAATACGGTCTGGTGGGATGTGCCTCTGTGGATGATTACCTGAACGGGGTGATCAAAAAACATGAGCTGACCCGTCCCGACAAGGAAGAGGACCGCATGAAGCATGTGCTGGTGAACAATGCCAACATAGAGCCGGTCTTTTTCACCTACCG
>CAZYQV010000231.1:0-4062 GCA_964649775.1 uncultured Rikenellaceae bacterium | reverse complement strand
GATCGTGAGGGCCCATGCCCGGCATACGGAGGCGGTGGCAGAAGAAAAGGAGTACTACCCGCAACGGGCGGCATGGCATCTGCACCTGGCCGTCGCACCAACAAAAAACATCGAGCGTTTTGAATCTTTCCTCGAAAAGGTGACGGAGGCAGGTGTGGATGAGATCACCCCCCTGCTGTGTGAACGGTCGGAGCGGAAGAAGCTGCGGCACGACCGTCTTGAGCGTCTTCTCGTCGCCGCCATGAAACAGTCGATGCAACCTTTTCTGCCCCGCCTGCATCCTTTCACACCCCTGCAAGATTTCCTCAGCAGCCCTCCCGGGGGAGACAGGCTGATCGCCCACTGTTGCGAATATGACGATCCGCAACGACGTCATCTCTATGACAGCATCACCACCACACGTGTAACCATCCTCATCGGTCCGGAAGGTGATTTCAGTCTGCGGGAGATAGAGGAAGCCCGCGGGGCAGGCTTCAGGACCATAAGTCTGGGCCCTTCACGCCTGCGCAGTGAAACAGCAGGGATCGCCGCTGCCATCATCACGGCCACAAAATTCCGCAACCCCGAAAAGGAAAAGCCGGGTTAATTCCTGTTCCGCAGGGTCGAAACACGGATCCTCAGAAAAAGACGGTGCATCACACGATCGGGGACCTTCACCTCCAACTGCTCCAGTAATTTCTCCGGATCATTGTCACGGTCTTTCATCAGATTCTCTTCGGTATGGGGTGCATCCTCATCAGAGGCATGTCCCGTGTCATCAATGATATGTGACTGAGAGTGAGTAGAAACTTTCTTCATAGGCTAACGTTATTTTTTGTATTTTAAAAAGATAACGACAGCCTCCGAAAAAATAGTATATCAGATAGATCTTTTTTTCGGAAAAAATCAACAGAAGATCATCTTCTTCCGTACTTACTGCAAGGTAAGATTGAGATTGGCCTCACTGATCATTTTCCGCATGTTGATCAGGGCATACCGCATTCTCCCCAGGGCCGTGTTGATACTGACATTCGTTTGTTCAGCGATCTCACGGAAGCTCAGACCGGCATAATGACGCAGGATGACCACCTCCCGCTGCTCTTCGGGAAGGTTGTCCACGAGGCGCCGCACATCCCTGTAGATCTGGTCCTGAACGATCTCCTCCTCCACCGTACTGTCTGAGAAACGTGCGTTGTTGAAAAGGTCATTTTCGTAATCATCGTTTGAGAAAACACTCATCTGGTGTTGTTTCCTGAAATGATCTATGACCAGATTGTGTGCAATACGTATCACCCACGAGAGAAAACGCCCGTTATCCTGATAGCGGCCCGCATCGAGTGATTGGATCACTTTGATAAAGGTATCCTGAAAAATATCCTCTGCCAGCGCGGTGTTTTTCACCGTCATCAGGATATACGTATACACCTTGTTCTTATGTCTGTTGATCAGGGTTTCAATACTTGCCTGATTGCCTCTCTTGTAGTGTTCGACCAGCTCACGGTCGGACAATTGTTCCAGTGCCAAGGTAACCTCCTGTTTTTGGTTAGATCAGCGTAAAGGTCGTTCTATAGGCAAGTATTATTTTAACGGATTAACACTACAATTAATACAAAAAAACAAAAAAATCATGAAACTGCAAAATCCGGTTGTGTCAACATGTATTAATTTATGTTAAAAGAATTAATTTTACAGGTTTTAAGCACCTGTTATGATGGCGGCAAAAGAGACAAAGAGAAAAACCCGGACGATCGATCTGCGGGGGGTGAAGGTGCACAACCTGAAAAACCTGGACGTGAGCATCCCCCTGGAGAAGCTTACCGTGATCACGGGACTTTCGGGTTCAGGGAAATCGTCGCTGGCCTTTGACACACTGTATGCCGAGGGACAACGGCGTTATGTCGAGAGTCTGAGCGCCTATGCCCGCCAGTTTCTGGGACGCATGCAGAAGCCCGACGTGGACATGATCGCAGATATCCCCCCCGCCATCGCCATCGAACAGAAGGTGAACACCTCCAATCCCCGTTCGACGGTGGGCACTGCCACGGAGATCTACGACTATCTCAAGCTGTTATACGCAAGAACAGGACGAACGTTCTCTCCCGTATCGGGTAAGGAAGTAAAAAAAGACGCTCCCCAGGATGTGGCGGACTATCTCTTGCATACGGCATTGGGGAAGAGAGTTGCCCTGGTGGCACCGTTCCGTTGCAACGACAAAGAGCGGTATGCCGAACAACTGCGTTTCTTCCTGCAGGAAGGGTACAGCCGCCTGCTGTATGGTGACAGGATCGTGCCGCTCAACGATGTACTGGAGAATAACTCCCTCCCCGGCGACCGCGGGATCATCCCCCTGCTCATCGACCGGCTGGTGCCGGCAGACAACGAAGAGAGCATCACACGCATCACCGATTCGGCAGAGACGGCTTTTCAGATCAGCGAAGGCTACTGCCGTACGGTAGTGTTTGACGAGGAAGAGATAAATGTCCATGAGTTCTCCAGCCGTTTTGAGGCCGACGGCATACTCTTCGAAGAACCCATGGTAGCCATGTTCAGCTTTAACAGCCCCGTGGGTGCCTGCCCCGAATGCGAAGGCTACGGCAAGATCATCGGCATTGATGAAGACCTTGTCATTCCCGATAAGAACCTTTCCGTTTACGAAGACGCCATTGCCTGCTGGCGCGGAGAGAAGCTGAAGAAATGGAAAGAGGCACTCATCCGGCAGGCCCCGCGGTTCGACTTCCCCGTCCACAGGCCTTATCACCAGCTCACGCCCGGGCAGAAACGTCTTTTGTGGACCGGCAATGAGTATTTCGAAGGTCTGAACCGTTTTTTTGCTTACCTGGAAGAAAAAAAGTACAAGATCCAGTACCGCGTCATGCTGGCACGGTACCGTGGCAAGACAGTATGTCCCGTATGTCACGGTACACGGCTGAGGAAAGAGGCCGGCTGGGTGAAGGTAGGCGGCCGTTCGTTGCCTGAACTGGTGGATCTGCCCATCGAGGACCTGAAGAGATTTATCGACGGTCTCACGCTCAGCACCTACGAGGAAGAGGTGGCCGGCAGGATACTGCAGGAGATACGCAACCGGCTTCAGTACATGCTGGAGGTGGGGCTGGGTTACCTGACCCTCAACCGTCTCTCCTCCACCCTCTCGGGGGGTGAGTCACAACGCATCAACCTGGCCACCTCGCTGGGCAGCAGCCTGGTGGGATCACTGTATATCCTCGACGAGCCCAGCATAGGCCTCCACCCCCGTGATACCCACCGTCTCATAAAGGTGCTGGAAGAACTGCGGGATATGGGCAACACCGTGCTGGTGGTCGAACACGACGAATCGTTCATACGTGCTGCCGACTGGATCATCGACATGGGGCCTCTGGCAGGACGTCTTGGCGGCGAGATCGTCTTCGCCGGCCCCCCCGGCCGGCTGGACAAAGCCCGTGACAGCCTCACACGCAAATATCTCACCGGCGAGGAGAAGATCGCCGTACCTGCCGTGCGCAGGAAATGGAACAGTTTTTTCACGATCCGCGGAGCCTCCGAACACAACCTGAAAAACATTGACGTGCGTTTCCCCCTGCATGTGCTGACGGTCGTCACCGGGGTCAGCGGCTCAGGAAAATCCACCCTCGTAGGCGACATCCTCTATCCTGCGCTGAGCCGCCACATCAACCACACAGGCAAAAAGCCGGGAAACCATCTGGGCATCGAAGGCGACCTCTCCCGCATCGACAGGGTAGAGTTCGTTGACCAGAACCCCATCGGCAGGTCCTCCCGTTCCAACCCGGTCACCTACATCAAAGCATGGGACGACATACGCAAGCTCTATGCAGCACAGCCGGCTGCCCGGCTGGGCAACCTCACCCCCGCCCATTTCTCTTTTAACGTCGAAGGAGGACGTTGCGAGGAGTGCCAGGGCGAAGGCGTCATCCATGTGGAGATGCAGTTCATGGCCGATGTAGAGCTTATCTGTGAGAGCTGTCACGGGAAAAGGTTCAAACAGGAAGTGCTCGACGTCACCTACCGCGATAAGTCGGTTCACGACCTGCTGGAGATGACTGTCGACGAAGCCATCGCCTTTTTCAG
>CAZYQV010000230.1:0-6135 GCA_964649775.1 uncultured Rikenellaceae bacterium | reverse complement strand
CCTAAACCCTAATCTCTCATCCCTAATCCCTTTACCGCCTCATCGCTTCATCGCCTCATCACATTATCTTTTACCCGCCGTAGCCCTGGGCGAAGGCGGGGCTTCATCGTCCCCTCCTTCCGCGCCCTGAGCCTTCTTACTCTTCGACTTTTCAACTCTTCAACCCTTCAACCCTCTTCGACTTTCCTTATCTTTGTCCCATGCCCTCTTCTTACACCTTCGACTCGCTCATCCGTCATCTGACGGAACAGCTCGCCGCAGGCCGCAACGTTGCCGAGGCCCGCAGTCTCGCCCGGCTGGTGGTGCAGGAGGTATCCAACCTCTCCCGTACCTCCCTGTTGCGCGAGGCACAACAGCCTTTCCCCTCCGAACTGTTGCCGAAAGTTAATAATATTCTCAGCCAATTGAAAGCCCGCATCCCCCTGCAATACATCCTCGGTGAAACGGAGTTTTACGGCTGCCGCATCCTTGTTGACCCTGCCGTGCTCATCCCGCGTCCCGAGACCGAGGAGCTGGTCGACCGGGTGGTGAAGGAGCTGTCGGGGAGGGGAGCGGTCACGATCCTCGACATAGGCACCGGCAGCGGCTGCATCGCCATCGCCCTGGCCCGCCACCTGCCGCAGGCCACCGTCCGGGCCTGCGACATCTCGGAGGAGGCGCTGGCAACGGCCAGGAAAAACGCCCGCATCAACAATGTAAAAGTCACATTCTTCCGCGAGGACATCCTCCACCCCGGAACCCCGCCCATAGAAAAGTTCGACTGCATCGTCTCCAACCCGCCTTACATCCCCACCGCAGAAAAAAAGACCATGCAGCCCGAGGTACGGGACCATGAGCCGTCACAGGCCCTCTTCGTCCCCGACGACGATCCTCTCCTCTTCTACCGCGCCATCGCCGGATATGCCGGCAAACACCTCGCAACCAACGGACTTCTGATGGTTGAATGTCACGAACAATACGCCCGGACCGTAAAAAGACTTTTTGAAGAAAAAGGGTTCTCATCAGCAGAGATCATTCAGGACATCAACGGCAAGGAGCGGTTTGTCATCTACAAAAAATAATCAGCCCGTTTTACTGATCCGCCGCAATGTGTTGATATCCCGAATAACAAAGTTCTTTCCGTGAACAGAAAGAATGCCTTCATCCCTGAAACTTTTGAGCACGCGTGAAAGACTCTCCTGAGACATCATGGTCACCTCGGCCATATCCTTGCGTCCCAGAGACGTGGTGAACTCTCTCGACTTATATATTCTCACCGCCAGGCAAAGTAACAGATCGGCCAGCCGTCCGTGCAACTGCTTCATCCCTACCGTGGCGATCCTCTCAAAACTCTTCCGGGTATCTTTGCTTAACTGACGAACGATCGCCGTTGCAAAAAGAGGATTGGTAACCAAAATCTTACGAAAAGCATTGATATCAAGCGTACATACCTGGGTATCTTCAAAAGCTGTCGCAGAATACGTGTACTTATGTGGCGACGAAAGCGCTTGCAATCCTAAAAAATACCCCCGCGACTCTACTGAAAGGACCACCGCTCCGTGCAAATCCTCGGAAAAGATCTTGATCAACCCCTCTTTGATATAATAGATGCTCGAAGCAAAGATTCCCTCCTTACACAATGATTCCCCACGCCTGAACTGAACATCCACCCGGTTTCGGTTGATATATGACAGTTCATCCGGTGTCATATAACGGAAAGGCGTTGAAATACACGCACAACCCTGACACTTATCCTGTTCAGCCCTGTACATAAACATATTTTTTGCTACAAATATAACATAATTTGATGTAAGATCAATTTTTCTTTGATCTGAAATAAATATTTTTTGACCCATCCTACTCAGTTTTTATGACACATAACATGATAAAACCCACGATTCGTACAGGGAAGCGCCTTATATTTGAATTGTGAATCAAATCACATTTCATATATTCATTAACAAAAACTTTTGCATCATGAAAAATTTCGGAAAATACGGTATGATCTTATTTGCAGCAGTGATCCTCTTCACCTCCGCCTGCAAGAAAAGTACGAACAACGGTCCCGAACGCAAAACGGACCCTGAATTCCAAACCCTGGTAAGTTATCTTTCATCCAATCAGATGGATCTTTCCAACATCCTGACTGACTGGATCGTGCCGGCTTCAACGGTGTACGAGAACCTCGGGTCCTTCTATGTCATCGATATCCGCAAAAATACGGATTACTCCGCCGGGCATATTGAGGGTGCCGTGAACAGTACCCTTGCCGGGGTCATTGAAGCGGCAGCCGGAGCCGACGGCAAGACCATCATTGTGGCTTGTTATACGGGACAGACGGCAGCCCATGCTGTGGTGGCTTTGCGTCTCAGCGGTTTCTCCGACGCAAAAGTGCTGAAATGGGGGATGGCCGGATGGACCAGTTCGCTCGCAGCACCCTGGGAAGGGAATGTGGACACCAAGAACACCCCCAACTGGATTGCCGCCCCCGGCGCAATTGTTGAAAACAAAGAATTCGACGACCCCGACCTCTCCACCACTGCCACAGAAGGACGGGAAATGCTGTCGGAGAGAGTTACCTATCTCCTCACCCAGGGATTCAAAGGGATCTCAAGCACAGATCTTTTGGACAACCCCGGCAAATATTTTATCAACAATTTCTGGGAAAAGGAAGATGTGCAAACTTACGGGAACATTGTCAATGCCCATCGCATCAAGCCCCTTACCCTGAACGGCGAAGATTACAAGCATCTGGATCCCTCCAAAACGATCGTCAGCTACTGCTGGACCGGCCAGACCTCTTCGATGGTCACCGCATATCTGACCGTTCTGGGTTATGATACGAAAAGTATGAAGTTCGGGGTCAACAGTATCATTTACGATAATCTGCATTCCCATAAATATTCCACACCTTCCACAGACCTCCCGCTGGTTAATGAAGAATAGAACCGTTGATCTCTTATATCTGTACTACAACCTGCAAAAAACAAACTCATGAAAAAAACGATCTTTTCCCTGACGATCCTGATCTGGCCCCTGCTTCTAAACGGACAGGGGTGTATGGAGGCCAAAAGCGAAGAAGGGGTTTCAGTGGTCGGTTATCTGCAACCTCAGTATGAGATGTTGCAGACCCCTGATGATGGCTGGAAGAACGGATTCACTTTCAACAGGGCCCGCATCGGTGTGGTGGGCAACATTCCGTACGATTTCAGCTATTATGCCGTTATCGACTTCTCCCGCTTCAAGCCTCAGTCCACGTACCTCCTGGATGCGTTCATCACATACAGCCGCTTCTCTTTCGCCAGGATCACCCTCGGACAGTTCAAACCTCCCCTTTCGCAGGAATTGAACACTCCTTGCCATCGCCTGCACACCATTGAACGATCAAAGGTAGTGAACGAGCTGGCCCTGCCTGACCGTGATATGGGAATCATGGTGTGGGGAAGCTTCCTGGAATCCAAAGTCAGTTACAACCTGGCGGTGATGAACGGCTTTCAGCGGAACTTTTTTGATGAGAACAAACAAAAAGATGTGGTGGGGCGACTGGTTATCCAACCCATGGAGCTGATCCGCTTCGGCGGCAGTTTCAGAAGAGGGATCACCGGCGCCGCCTCGGACAACCTGAAGACCCGCTATGCCGCCGAGATGCAGCTCAAATGGAGAGATATTCTTTTCCAGGCCGAGTACATTCACGGCAAAGACACCGGTTCCTACACTACCGGTGGCGGATGTGACGGATCACCCATCGAGATCCACGAAGGTCCCGTCGAACGGGACGGCATGTATGCCATGCTTATGTATATGACCCCCTGGCGGATACAACCGGTAGTAAAATACGAGTTTTTCCGCGACGACCTCAGCATTGAAAACAACTTCGACCATATTATCACTTACGGGATCAACATCTTCCCCAACGACTGGACCCGCATACAGGTAAATTACCTGTACCGCTCGGAAACACTGGAAGAGATCCCGAATGATGCTTTTTTGGTCCAGCTACAGGTAGAGTTTTAAATGTTTTACATAAATTTTCCAATCATGAAAAATACCAGAACAACCTTTCTTGCCTTTTTTCTGCTGTTTCTCATCCCAACGGTGGCAGGGGCCGCCGATCTGATCACTGTCGCCGAGCTGGCGAAAAAGTTGCGGGACAAGAATACCATCATCGTCTCCTGCCGCAAGCCGGCTGACTATGACAAAGTACACATCCCCGGCGCAGTTAATGTATACCACATGGAGTTGTACAGCGAGCCGGTCACCAACGGCTTCCTGGCTCCGCCTGAAGAGATCGCCGCGATCCTCGGAGACTACGGCATCTCCGAGAAAAAGAGTATCGTCCTTTACGACGACGGCTCCGGAAAATATGCCGGACGTCTTTACTGGATCCTGAAATACCTGGGAGCTCCCGATGTGAAGATCCTGGACGGACAGATGCCCGCCTGGAAAGCGGCCCGTAAACCGGTGACCAGCGCTGCCACGTATATCAAACCCGCGGTCTTCACACCCCGTGTCAACTCCTCCCTGCTGGCATCTACTCCTTATGTAAAAAAACTTGTCAATAATCCGGGAGCCGTAATCATCGACGCCCGCTCCCCGGAAGAGTATGCCGGCACCGGTGAGACAACCCTCCGTCCCGGCCATATCCCCTCGGCGGTGAACATTGAATACAAAAAGATGCTCACGCCCGACGGAAAACTGAAATCCCCGGAAGAACTGAAGAAACTCTTCACCGCCAAAGGGATCACTCCCGATAAAGAGATCGTCGCATATTGCAAGACCAGCGTACGTGCAGGCATTGTCTTCTTTGCCCTGAAAAGTGTACTGAATTACCCCAAAGTGCGTGTATATGATAAGGCCTTCTTGGGATGGCAGAAAGACAGTTCCAATCGGGTAGCCGTCAAATAAAGGGATCAGCTCTTTCCTGATCATTTTAAAAAAAGAAAAACTGTCTGCAGACAGTTTTTCTTTTTTTATACTTTTATCATAAATATCCAATTGGCTACCATGGCAAAGATCTCTTTAGACCAGGCCCTCACACGCGCCATGCACCTCTGCAGCCGCCAGGAGAAGAGTAGCAGCGACATCCTGAAGAAACTCACCGACTGGGGCGTGAGCGGGGAAGACGCCGCCCGCATCCTGCAGAAACTGACCGACCAGAAATTTATCGACGACCTGCGCTACGCGAAGGCCTACACCCGTCAGCAACACACCTTCCGCAAATGGGGCCGCATCAGGATACGCATGGTACTGAAACAGAAAAACATCCCCGAAGCCTTCATCGACGAGGCCCTGCAGGAGCTCGACGAAAAGGAATACCGCCAAACCCTGAAAGAAGAGCTGCAGAAAAAACGCAAGGGGCTCAAAGGCAGGAACCGCTACGACCTGCTGGCCCGCCTGCAGAAATTCGCCTACGGCCGCGGCTACGAACCCGACCTGGCACGCCAGACGGCCGAAGAGGTGTTGAAGGGAGAATAGTAAACAAATATTTTCGATCTACGAATAACGCTTAACGCTATCCGGATAGCCGGTAATCCCTGATGAGCACCTCTGCCGGTAAGTCCAGACGCCGGGCAAGGTTCCGGATCATCCTCACCGTCAACCGTCGCTTTCGGTTCAGAATTTCTGAGATACGGTTCTGCCCGCCTACCTCTCCGGCAAGATCATGCTGTCTCAGTCCCATCTCTTCCATCCTTATCCTGATCGCCTCAATAGGATCCGGAGCTTCAATAGAAAAATTCTTCCTCTCGTAATCATCGATCAGCAAAGCCAGAACATCCGCCTCATCACTCGCTTCCGTCCCCGGGGCCGCATCAAAGATCTCATTCAGCCGGGCCAGTGCCTCCCGGTAGTCTTCCTCTGTTTTTATGGGTCTAATTTTCATAATCTACCTCTTGCCACTTTTTCAATATTAAGGATTTTTTTGTTCTGCTGCAAAACAGTTTTCTTTCCCTGCTCTCTTTTTATCTCTTGGTAAGGATTTTTCCTAACTTTGCATGACACAAAACAAAAGAGAGATATGTTCCAACCGGAAGCAGTGAATGAGATGGTAAAGCGCCTGGAAGCGCTGAGGAGGCATCTTTGACATCGACGACAAACGTCAACAGATCGCCGAAGAGGAGAAGATCACCCAGGCTCCCGGCTTCTGGGACGACCCGA
>CAZYQV010000229.1:0-5540 GCA_964649775.1 uncultured Rikenellaceae bacterium | reverse complement strand
GACGATCTTCGTGCGCTTGATGAAGATCTCCCGTACCTCGGGGTTGACGATCAGGTCGAGGGAGCGGTTGCGGTAGCGCTGCTCCGGGTCGGTGAAGGCGTCGTATACATGGCCGTCTTTCTCCTTGACGACGGGCAGGGGGCGCAGCGACTTGGCCAGCAGCTTGAACTCTTTTACGTAAACGGTGGTCTCCCCCATCTTTGTCTTGAAGACATACCCTTTGATGCCGATGATGTCGCCGATGTCGAGCAGTTTCTTAAAGACGGTGTTGTACATCGTCTTGTCCTCGCCGGGACAGATATCGTCGCGGCGGAAGTATGCCTGTATCCTGCCGCGGCTGTCCTGCAGCTCGATGAAGGAGGCGTTGCCCATGATGCGGCGCGACATGATACGTCCTGCCAGGCTCACATCCTGAAAATTATTTTTATCCGGATCGTATTGTTCGAGGATCTCATCGCTCCACGCCGTTACCGGATACTCTTCCGGGGGGTAGGGATCAATGCCCAGGGCGCGGAGCTCTTTCAGTGCTTCTCTTCTTATGATTTCCTGTTCAGTCAGTTGTAGATTTGTCATCGGAAAAAAATTTCTGCAAAGATAATCCCAAAATCAGCAATAGAAAAATATTCTTTTCCCTGCTGCTTGTGACGTTGGTCAAATCGGAAGAAAAAAATAAGGAGGGCTGGTTTATTTCTTGTATTTTTGCATTCTTAATAAAAAAAGTAAGTCTTTCATGGAGGACGGTGGAAAAAGGAGGAGGAGACTGCCGGCATGGATGAAGATGGAAATGCCGTACGGGGAGACCTATGCGCGGGTGAAAAACATTGTCACGCAGCATCATCTGCACACCATCTGCACCAGCGGCAACTGTCCCAACATCGGGGAGTGCTGGAATGCCGGCACGGCCACCTTCATGATCCTCGGCGATATATGCACCCGTTCCTGCAAGTTCTGCAATGTGGCTACGGGGCGGCCCCTGCCTCCTGATGAGCGGGAGCCGCAGCGGCTGGCGCGCTCCATCCGGCTGATGGGGCTGAAGCACTGTGTCATCACCTCTGTCGACCGTGACGACCTGCCCGACCTGGGGGCTTCTTTCTGGGCGGAGGTCATCCGTACGGTCAAAGAGGAAAACCCCGGCATCACCATGGAGACGCTGATCCCCGATTTCCAGGGGCGGGAAGAGCTGGTGCAGCAGGTCATCGATGCCGGCCCGGAGGTGATCTCACACAATGTGGAGACAGTGCGGCGGCTGACGCCGCAGGTGCGCAACAAGAACATTTACGACCGCAGCCTGCAGGTGTTGCGTTATATCGCCTCGCAGGGTGTCGTGGCCAAGTCGGGCATCATGCTGGGTCTGGGCGAGACAAGTGAGGAGGTGCTGGCGACGATGGACGACCTGCTGGCGGCGGGGGTCACGGTGATGACCATCGGACAGTACCTGCAGCCCTCACCGGCGCATTATCCTGTGAAAGAGTATGTCACGCCGGAGGTGTTCGGGGAGTATGAACGCATCGGTCTGGAGAGAGGCTTTGCTTTTGTGGAGAGCTCGCCGCTGGTGCGTTCCTCCTATCATGCCGACAGGCATATCCATGCTGTCAACACGGAAAGGGTGCGCTCATGAGCAGGGAGGTATTACTGGAGGATCTGGGCAGGATGCCTTACCGGCAGGCGTGGGACTACCAGGAGCAACTGCTGGAGCGTCTGCAGCGGTACAAGCTGGCCGGCGAAGGGCAGCAGCTGCCGCCGGAGCCGGCAGGGTATTTCCTTTTCGTCGAGCATCCCCATGTCTACACTCTCGGCAAGAGCGGCGACAGGCACAACCTGCTGATCCCGCCGGAGAAGATGGAGCAGGAACAGATCGAGTTCTATCATACCAATAGGGGGGGAGACATCACCTATCACGGGCCGGGGCAGATCGTGGGGTATCCGATCCTCGACCTGGATGCCCTGGGCACAGGGATCAAAAAATACATCTATCTCCTCGAGGAGACGATCATCCGTGTGACGGGAGAGTACGGTCTGGCAGCATCCCGTCTGGAGAGGGCTACGGGCGTATGGCTGCATACCGGCCCCGGAGAGAGGCCGGAGAAGATCTGTGCCATCGGCGTGCGGGTGAGCCGCGGTGTCACCATGCACGGCTTTGCGTTCAATGTCGCCACCGACCTGCGTTATTTTGACTATATCAACCCCTGCGGTTTTACCGACAAAGGGGTTACTTCGCTGGCAAAAGAGACGGGTGAGGAGACAGGGATGGAAGAGGTGAAGGGGAAAGTGATCAAAGCGTTTTCGGAAGTTTTTGAGGTTCACGTAAGAGACAAGGAATGATGGAAAAAAGATGGGAAATAAAGAGGGCCGGCGACAGTGAGACAGTAAAACAGCTCTCCGAGGCTATCAATGTGAACCTTCACCTGGCCAACCTGCTGGTGCAGCGGGGGATCACCACCTATGAGGAGGCCAGGGCCTATTTCCGTCCGTCGCTGGACGACCTGCACGATCCTTTCCTGATGAAGGATATGAACAGGGCCATCGACCGCATCACCACGGCCATCGACAGCCATGAACGTATTCTTATCTACGGCGACTATGATGTGGACGGCACCACGTCGGTGGCGTTGCTGTACTCTTTTTTCAAAGCTTTTTATGACAACCTGGGCTATTATATCCCCGACCGTTATTCGGAGGGTTACGGTATCTCCTGCAAGGGCATCGACTATGCCAGGGAGAACAACTATTCTCTGGTGATCGCCCTCGACTGCGGCATCAAGGCGGTGGAGGAGATCAGGTATGCCAACAGCAGGGATATCGACTTTGTGATATGTGACCACCACCTCCCCGGCGAGGTGTTGCCCGAGGCGGTGGCCATCCTCGACCCCAAGCAGCCCGGCGACGAGTATCCTTTCAAGGAGCTGTCGGGGTGTGGTGTGGGGTTCAAGCTGATGCAGGCGTATGCCCGCATCAACGATATCCCTTTTGAGCAGCTGGTACCTTATCTCGACCTGGTGGCGGTGAGTACGGCCTCCGATATCGTCCCCATCACGGGAGAGAACAGGATCCTGGTGTATCACGGTCTGCAGCAGCTGAACCGTCATCCCCGCATGGGGCTTAAGTCGATCATGCTCTCTGCAGGGCTGGAGGGCCGGGAGGTGACCGTCGAGGACATCGTCTTCCGTGTCGGTCCGCGTATCAACGCTGCCGGCAGGATGGAGTCGGGCAGCCGGGCGGTGGACCTGCTTGTCTCCGATGACCGCAGGGCTGCTGAGAGCATCAGCGATCAGATCAATGTCTTCAACCGTGACCGGCGTGAGGTGGACCAGAAGATCACGCAGGAGGCCCTCACGATGATTTCCGAGGACCCGGCGATGGTCAACCGCAGGACCACGGTCGTTTTTCATGAGCACTGGCACAAGGGGGTGGTGGGCATCGTGGCCTCGCGGCTCATAGAGACCTATTACCGTCCGACGATCGTCCTGACCGAGTCGAACGGTTTCCTCACCGGCTCGGCGCGGTCGGTGCAGGGCTTCGACCTGTACCAGGCGCTGGAGGCGTGCGGTGACCTGCTGGAGACCTTCGGCGGTCACATGTATGCTGCCGGCCTGACGTTGCGCCGTGAGAAACTGGAAGCGTTCAGCGAACGCTTCGAGGCGGTGGTGGAGAAGAACATCACCGACGAGCAGATGGTGCCTACCGTCGTCATTGACGAGGAGCTGGCCCTCGATGAGATCACGGACAATTTTTTCAACATCCTCAAACAGATGACCCCTTTCGGGCCGGGCAACCTGGCCCCGGTGTTCATGAGCCGCGGCGTGCGCGACACCGGCAACGGCCGTGTGGTGGGCAACAACGGCGGCCATCTCAAGCTGGAGCTGACACAGGGGAGCGGAGACAAAGTGTTGCCGGCCATCGCCTTCAACATGGCAGATAAATATGAACTTATCAGCCAGGGCAATCCTTTTGATATTTGCTATACCATCGAAGAGAACGAGTTCCGCGGGAGAAAGACCCTGCAGCTGAATATAAAAGATATTAAGGGGAAAGAGGACTAGAACCCCTTCCCATTCCCGGGAAAGAGAAGAAGAAAAACAAAAAAAGCCGCGACTGCGGCTTTTTTTATTCGAGCTTCAAGCTTCAAGCTTCGAGCTTCTAATACGGTCCGATCATCTTGGAAGGATCGACCCATTCGTCGAACTGTTCTTCGGTGAGGAGGCCCAGTTCTACGGCAGCCTCTTTGAGCGTTTTATGCTCGGCATGGGCTTTTTTGGCGATCTTGGCAGCGTTCTCATAGCCGATATAGCGGTTGAGGGCGGTCACCAGCATCAGCGAGTTGTTGAGGTGCATCTGTATGCGTTTTTCGTTGGCTTCGATGCCTTCCACGGCGTTCTTGGCGAAGGAGACGCAGGCGTCGCCCAGCAGGCGTGCTGCCTGGAGGAAGTTGTAGATCATCACCGGTTTGAAGACGTTGAGCTGGAAGTGGCCCTGCATGCCGCCCACGTTGATGGCGGCGTCGTTGCCGATCACCTGGGCACACACCATGGTGAGGGCTTCGTTCTGTGTGGGGTTGACCTTGCCGGGCATGATGGACGAGCCGGGCTCGTTGGCCGGCAGCTGTATCTCGCCTATGCCGCAGCGGGGGCCGCTGCCCAGGAAACGGATGTTGTTGGCGATGGCCATGAGGCTCACGGCCAGCGTCTTGAGGGCTCCTGAGGCCTCTACGATGGCGTCGTGGGCCGAGAGGCTCTCGAACTTGTTCTCTGCCGTCCTGAAAGGATGGCCCGTCAGCCCGGCGATCTTTTTGGCCACCAGGGTGTCGTAGCCTTTGGGAGTGTTGAGGCCGGTACCTACGGCGGTGCCGCCGAGGGCCAGTTCGGTGAGGTGATCGAGGGTGTGCTCGAGGGCCCGCAGGCCGTGGTCGAGCTGCGCCACATAGCCGGAGAACTCCTGCCCCAGCGTGAGGGGGGTGGCGTCCATCAGGTGGGTGCGGCCCGTCTTGACGATGTCCTTGAACTCTTCAGCTTTCTTTGCCAGGGCATCGCGCAGCCTCTTCACGCCGGGGAGGGTCGTCTCGACGACCATCTTGTAGGCGGCGATGTGCATGGCTGTGGGGAAGGTGTCGTTGGACGACTGCGACTTGTTGACGTCGTCGTTGGGGTGGAGGGGACGTTCGCCCTCGCCCAGTTTGCCGCCGCGCAACACGTGGGCGCGGTTGGCGACCACCTCGTTGACGTTCATATTGCTCTGTGTGCCGGAGCCGGTCTGCCAGATCACCAGCGGGAACTGGTCGTCCAGCTTGCCCTCGATGATCTCGTCGGCCACCTCCATGATCAGCTTCGCTTTCTCTTCGGGCAATACGCCCAGCTCCATGTTGGCCATGGCGGCGGCTTTCTTCAGCACGCCAAAGGCGCGGATGATCTCCACCGGCATCGAGCCGGGTTCACCGATCTTGAAATTGTTGACCGAACGCTGGGTCTGTGCCCCCCAGTACTTGTCGGCGGGGACCTCTACCGTACCCATCGTATCATGCTCAATTCTTACATTCATGGTCGTAA
>CAZYQV010000228.1:0-2591 GCA_964649775.1 uncultured Rikenellaceae bacterium | reverse complement strand
GCCGGCTACCGGTATGTGATCATCGACGACGGCTGGATGACCACACGGCGCGATGCGGGAGGGCATATCATTGTCGACACGGCCAAGTTCCCGCACGGCATCAAGGCGCTGGCCGATTATATCCACGGGCTGGGGCTGAAGTTCGGCATCTACTCGGCGCCGGGCTGCTTCACGTGCCAGAAGCTGATGGGCAGTCTGGGGCATGAGCAGACCGATGCGGATGACTATGCCGCCTGGGGTGTGGATTTCCTGAAGTATGACTGGTGTCGTTTTCCCCGCGACTGGGAGGAGGCAAAGAGTATCTCCCCCGACTCATGCCGCCGGGCTTTCGAGCTGATGCGCCGTTGTCTGGACAACACCGGCAGGCCCATTGTTTACAGCGTCCATGACAAGTGCAACAAGGAGCTGAACGAGCAGAACGCCCTGCCCTGGGTCAAAAGCATCGCCAACATGCACCGCACCAGCCAGGATATCAAGAACAACTGGGACCGCATGCTCTACTGTCTGGAGAGCACGGCCGGCCTGTGGCAGTACGCCGGTCAGGGCTACTGGAACGATCCCGACATGCTGGAGGTGGGCAACACCACCCGCGAGAAGGTGTGGGGCAATATCTCCACCCAGCAGATGAACCTCACCGAGTACCGCGCCCACTTCAGCATGTGGTGCATGGTGGCGGCGCCGCTGATCGCCGGCAACGACCTGCGGACGATGACGCCGGAGATCATTGAGATCCTTACGAACAAAGAGGTGATCGCCATCGACCAGGACCCCCTCGGCAGGCAGGGCCGCCGCATCCGTGACGACGGCGACCTGGAGGTGTGGAGCAAAGATCTCTCGGGAGGACGCCGCGCCGTGGCCCTTTTCAACCGCAGTGCACAGCCGGCCGATATAGGTGTGAGCTGGCAGGAGATCGGCATGAAGGGGCAACTGAAGGTGCGTGACCTGTGGGAGCACAAAGACCTGGGGCGTTTTAAGAAAGGATTCACCGGACGGCAGATCCCTTCCCACAGTGCTATGGTCCTTTTGATCGGGAAATAAATATCTGCCGGAGGGGAAGCTGTTCTTTCCAACATCTGATTAACTGAAAACCTGAACCAAAATATCCTGTCATGAAAAATATCTTTTCTTTATTCATACTGATACCTCTGCTTACGGCCTGCGGACGGACGACGGAGGTGAAGCATTTTCAGGGGGATCTGGTGTTCCGGCAGGACAGCATCACGAAACGGATCCGTTTTTACACCCCGGATATTGTCCGGGTGACGGTGCTGAAGCAAAAGGCGGCAAAGGAAGATGAAAGCCCGCACCGTGAGCGGGCGGAGATCGCGGCGGCGGCGGAGGGCTTCCACGACAGCAGTCTGGCGGTCATCGCCTCGCCGGAGCAGGTGGAGCTCACACTGGAACAGAAAGGGGATACTTTTTTTCTGAAAAGTGACCGCCTGACACTGCGTATCGACCGGAAAGACGGGTCGGTCACCTTCCTCGATCCTTTGGGAAAGGTGTACCTGCAGGAGGAGGGGAGGCCGTTGTTGCGGGATACGACGGTAGCAGGCAGAGGGTATTATCGGGTGCAGCAGCGTTTCCGCCTGACCGCTGATGAGGGTATCTACGGCCTGGGGCAGTTCCAGAACGAAAAGATGAACTTCCGCAACACTGATCTGACGCTGGTGCAGGCCAACAAGGTGGCCATCGTCCCGGTGATGGTCTCGACGAACAACTACGGTATCCTGTGGGACAACTATTCCCATACCGGTTTTCATGACGGTCCGGACGGCACCTCCTTCACCTCGCGGGTGGCGAAGCAGCTGGATTATTATTTCATGGGCAGTCATGACCTGGACGGGGTGGTGGCCTGTTACCGTCATCTGACGGGACGGGCGCCTCTCTTCTCACGCAAAGCCTACGGCTTTTGGCAGAGCCGCGAGCGGTATGCCTCTTTCGGTGAGCTGCAGGAGGTGGTGCGCCGTTACCGGCAGGAGGGGTTGCCCCTTGACAACATCGTCCAGGACTGGCAGTACTGGGGCGACGGGGGGCACTGGAGCGCTATGCGTTTCGATCCCGTCACCTATCCCGATCCCGGAGAGAACATCCGCAAGATCCATGACCTGCATGCCGGCCTGATGGTCTCCATCTGGCCGGTGGTGGGGAAAGAGTCGGCCATCTATAAAGAGCTCGACTCGCTGGGATACCTGTATGCCCCCGTGCACTGGTCGGGCGGAAGACTGTATGATGCTTACAGCCCGGAAGCCCGTGATATCTACTGGCGTTATATCCGCGACGGGCTGATACGCTATGGTGTCGATGCCCTCTGGATGGACGGCACCGAGCCGGAGGTGAGGTTCGTGGACACGCAGAAGATGATGGAGGATTTTTTCATGCAGGTTGGCATGACGGCCATGGGGCCGGTGGCCGAATATCTCAATACCTATGCGCTGATGAGCACGCAGGGGGTGTACCGGCATTTCCGGGAGGATGTGCCGGGCAAGCGGGTCTTCCTGCTGACGCGCTCCTCGTGGGCCGGACAGCAGCGTAACGCCACGGTCACCTGGTCGGGGGACATCGGCTGCAGCTGGGACTTTTACCGGAAGCAG
>CAZYQV010000227.1:0-4453 GCA_964649775.1 uncultured Rikenellaceae bacterium | reverse complement strand
CGACCAGTCGATCATCTGGTCGATGTTGGGGAAGGCCTTGCCGTCGAGGAAACGGTCGCGTTCTTCGATGCTCAGGTTCTTGTTGATGCCGCCGGGGATGGCGCCTGTGCCGTGGATCTTCTTGCCGGCGGTAGCCTGTATGATCTCCTGGCCGAACTTGCGCATCATCACACCCTGCACGGCCAGATCCCTGTTCTCCATGGCTACGCCGATGATGTTGCGTATGGCAGGGTCGGCGTCGATGCCGAAAAGCAGGTCGGGGGAGGCCAGGTGGAAGAAGTGGAGGGTGTGCGACTGGAAGATCTGCCCGTAGTGCATCAGCCTCCGCATCTTCCCGGCTGTGGGTGTAAGGCTTTCGCCGTGGCCGGCGCCGACGATCATGTCGATGGCCTTGGCGGCAGCCAGGTGATGGGAGACAGGGCAGATACCGCAGAGACGCTGCACCAGCACCGGCGCTTCCCAGTAGGGCCTGCCCTGTACAAAGCGTTCAAAACCCCTGAACTCCACGATGTGCAGACGGGTCTGCACAACGTTCATGTTGTCATCGAGATGGATGGTCACCTTGCCGTGTCCTTCGACACGTGTGACCGGCTCTATGGTGATCTTTTTCGGCATGGCTCTCTTCTTTTTTAATCGTATTTGCTTACTTCATAAGGGATCTCTGTCTCCTCGCCTGTTACGAGGGCATAGAGGGTGTTCCAGATCAGGTCGGCCCGTGGTGGGCATCCCGGCAGGAAATAGTCGATCTTCACGATCTCGTGACAGGGATAGACCTTGTCGAGCAGCATGGGCAGCTCCTCGTCGTTGGGGAGGATCTGTTCCTCGTTGGCCTCCTCGACGGACGGTCCCTGCAGGTACGCTTCGTTGATACACTCCTGTATGGGGATGGTGTTGCGCAGCGCCGGCAGCCCGCCCATGATGGCGCACTCGCCGAAGGAGACCAGCACCTTGCAGTGTTTGCGGAACTCTTTCAGCACCTCCACGTTCTCGCTGTTACACACCCCTCCCTCGATGAGGCCGATGTCGCACTCCTTGGAGAAACGCTTGATGTCGTCGATGGGCGACTTGTCGAACTCCACCAGTTCGATCAAGTCGAGGATGCGTTCGTCGATGTCCAGGAACGACATGTGGCAGCCGAAACAGCCGGCCAGGGAGGTCGTGGCGATGACTTTCTTGTTCATGATATGCTCGTTTTTTTGAGTTTTTCCACATCGCTGCCGATGGGCTCCTTGTCGTATTTGCGTTTGCCTATGGGTGTCTCAAAGCCGTGCTTTCCCCGGTAGAGGAGGGCTCCCACGGGGCAGTTGCGTGCTGCTTTCTCTGCCAGCTCGTCTGTCATGTTCTCTCCGTACTCGGGGTCGATGGTGATCTGCAGCCTGTGTCCCCGGTAGCGGAAGGCGAAGATATGATGGCCTTCCTCGTCCAGGATGGTGCGTATGCAGCGTTTGCAGAGGATGCAGCGGTTGTGGTCTTTAATCAGTTTGGGCCAGGAGGCGTCGATCTCCCTGTTGGGGAACTGATAAGGATAGCGGGGAGCCATCATCTCCAGGCGGTATCCCAGGGCCTGCAGCTCGCAGTTGCCGCTTTTCTCGCAGGCGGGACAGAAATGGTTGCCCTCGATGAAGAGAAGCTCCACCACCGACCGGCGGAAGTCTTCCAGCTCGGGCGCCCGGGTGATGATCTCCATCCCTTCGCCTACCGGCGTGGTGCAGGAGGTCATGGGGCGTCCGTTAACATATACCGTGCAGATGCGGCACGAGCCGGCCGGTCTCACCCCCGGCATATTGCAGAGGACGGGGATGTAAATGCCGTTGCGGCGGGCTGCATCCACGATGAACTCTCCCGGACGGGCTTTGATCTCCTGATCGTCGATGGTGATCGTTACATATTCTTTCATGGTGTCTCTTATTTATATTAAAGGTACCCTGCCGACGGCTTTGCAGGATTCTTCCACGGCCTTCTCCAGGTCGAACCCTTCGTCGAACGACCGGCCTTTTTGTATTCTTTCTTCATAGAGCGCCCGGAAGTTGCGCAGGCTGGTGATCACGGGGTTGGCGGCTGTCTGGCCCAGGCCGCAGCGGTTGATGCGCATGACCTCAGGCCATTTCTCCAGGTCTTCGAGGTCTTTCCATACCCCGTGGCCGTTGAGTATTTTCTCCAGTTTTTGTTTGAGCAGCCACGGCACATTGCGGCAGGGCACACAGGAGCCGCACGACTCTTCGACGAAGAACTCCATGAAGTTGAGCACCACCTCCCTGAGGATGTCCCTGCGGTTGTTGAAGATGATGAAGGAGCCGCCGGTGGCCAGGTCTTTGTAACAGATGATCCTGTCGAACTCCTCCGGGCTGATGAGGGTGCCGGAGGGTCCTCCTACCTGCACGGCCTGCACCTCGTCGGCGCCCGACATGTCGAGGATGTCGTTGACCGAGTAGCCCCACTCCAGCTCGTAGATGCCCGGATAACGGCAGTCGCCGGAGATGCTCAGCACTTTCGTCCCTTTCGAGTCGGCCGTGCCCATGCTGCGGTACCATTCGCTGCCGAAGTGGATGATCTTGACGGCCGTGCAGAGGGTCTCCACGTTGTTGATGATGGTGGGGTACCCCAGGTATCCTTTCTCCACAGGGAAGGGCGGCTTGAAGCGCGGCTCGCCGCGTTTTCCTTCGGCCGACTCGAGGAGGGCCGACTCCTCGCCGCAGACATAAGCCCCCGCACCATATTGCAGCCGGATGTCGAAGTCGAAGCCCTCGATACCGGCGATATCTTTACCCAGAAGATTGTTCCTGCGCATTTCCTCCAGCACGTGGTTGAGGTACTGCTCCAGGTATTTGTATTCGTACCTTATATACAGGATCCCCTCGGTGGCGCCTACGGCATAAGCGGCGAGGGCCATCCCTTCGAAGACCAGCTCGGGGTATTCGGTGAGCAGCACCCGGTCCTTGAAAGTGCCGGGCTCGCCCTCGTCGGCATTGCAGAAAATATATTTCTTCTCCCCTTTGGCCCTGCGGCAGAACTCCCATTTGAGGCCTGTGGGAAACCCTGCGCCGCCGCGGCCCCGCAACTCGGAGAGCTTGACCTCCCAGATCACCTCCTCGGGGGTGAGCAGCCGGAGCTTCTCCCGCAGGACGGTGCCGGTCTTGTAGTTGTCCTCCAGAAGGGGGCCTTTGCGCTGGATGTTGTTACGTACCTCCGCCCTGATCAGGGGCAAGGCGTTCATGCCGCCTCCGTACCCCGACGTGCTGAGCTCCTCCAGAGGTTTCTTCTGCCGCATGTTGCGCACGATCTCCCGCACACGGAAAGGGGTCAGTCGCGTGAAGACTTTGCCGTTGATCAGTGCCGCCGGCTCCTGGTCGCTCATGCCGATACAGGAGGTGTCGAACAGTCCGATGAGACCGTCGTCACTCACCTCACCGAAACGGCATCCCGCCTCCTCCTCAAAGACCTTCGCCACTTTCGCGCGGCCCATCATGTTGGCTACGACACTGTTGTTGAGAAAGACCGTGTATGCTCCCGAGGGATCCTTCCGGAAAAAATGATAAAAACTTACCGTCTGCTCTATCCAGGCCTGTGAGATGCCGGTCAGACGTGCGATCACCGGCATGGCTTCCCCGGGAATATACCCCTCCTCCTGCTGGATCTCGATCAGGATGTCCATCAGGCGGGTCGGATCGTTCCCGTACCTCTCAACGATATTCTCGATCTTTTTTTTGTCCATATATCGCCTCTTTTGTTTGCTGTATCCGGGTTAGTTGATAATGTGAAAAAGTATTGTTAAAAGATTCACAACAAATATAAAACTGATTTTGTTTTTTCCAAATGATTTTAATCGGCCTTTTTAATTTAAAATCATTATAAATTGAACATGACGGATGTTATGAAATCAGTCACAAAATATTTTTAATTTCGGGACGGGAAAAGAGTTGAAGAGTTTGATGCGCTACGCGCGTTTGAGAGTTTGATAACCGCTTCCCTACTTCGCCGCTGGCTACGTAGGGCGAAGCGCGGTTGTTTGAAGGTTTTTGAGTATTGGATATTGGAGTTTGGAATTTATTTGTGATTTGGGATTTGTGATTTGGGATTTGTCGTAAAAAAGACGCATGTCAGTTTAATGGGGTTGCTTCGGCCTGCGGCCTCGCAAAGTCAGGCTCACTCTGATGACGATGAATGACGCGGCGTTAGCCGCAAATGCCGGACCGCAGACTCGAATGACGTGAGCATAGCGAGCGAATGACCGGCGGCAACTCGAAACCCGAAACCCGATACTCAAAACTCGAAACTCATTAACCACGAACCACGAACCACGAACTACGAGCTACGAACTACTAACCACGAACCACGAACCACGAACCAGACAAATGTCGGAAAAGCATACATATAAGATCCGTATCCGGGGCCTTGTGCAGGGGGTTGGTTTTCGTCCCTTCGTATATCGTCTGGCCACGGAAGAGGGGCTGAC
>CAZYQV010000226.1:0-3154 GCA_964649775.1 uncultured Rikenellaceae bacterium | reverse complement strand
ATTATAACAAGAGGTACGGCGGGACGGTCAGCGACGCTGCCGGTACTACCTTCGAGCCCCGGCCTGAGTACTACCTCTTCGATCAGGGGGTGCAGGTCGCGAAGATGACAAAAATTAGCAGAAAGAATCTGTTCCGGGTTTTCCCTGAGGAGAAAAAACAAATAAAGCGGATCCTGCGGAAACATCATGTCGCTGTCCGGGATGAGCCTATGCTGATAAAGGCCGTCGAACTGATCGATCCCATCCTCTCTGACACCGTCCCTGATCCACAACGGTAAACAGACCTGCTTCCCCTGAGTAACATTCCGGACAGGATTGAGTGAACTACGTAGTTGCCTACGTAGATTACTACGTAGTTGGTAATATGTAAGTAAAATATACAGAGTGAGATACAGCAATATCGGATAAAAAGTAAAAACGTACTTTTGACGAAGTAATAAAAAGACCAGGGACCTTCTTTGAGGAAGTCCCTGATTATGACTTGGTTCGGAGGCCGGTGTGGTCCGGCACTGCCGGACCGGCCCCTGCTGTGTCTGTCTGTTTATTTTTCAGGCAGCAGCACCACCTGCAAATAGTGATCCGGGGTGAAGTAACGGCGGGCAGCCTGCCGGATATCTTCCGGCGAGATGGTCCCGACGATCTTTGTGAGTTCCTCCTTCGTCATGAGTTTGTCCCCGTTGATGGAGGTGTGCATCAGCTTGTCGATCCAGTAGCTGTTCTTTTCATTGTCGGTCTCCATCTCGCGGATGATGGTCTCTTTGGATTTTTCCATGTTCTCGGCCGAAGGCAGGTTCTGCCGCATGTCGCCCATGATCTCAAAGACGGTGCTTATCAGCTCGTTCACATTGTCCGGGCTGCAGCCCCAGTTGACGAGGATGTTGTACTCGGGTTTGGGCAGCTTGGTGCTGGATTTCTGTATCCCCACCCCGTAGGTCTTGCTCTTGCTCTCACGCATCGTCTCGCGCAGGCGGATGTTGAGGATGTTGGTAGTGATCCTGAAGATCATCCTGTTCCTGATGGTCCAGTCGAACTTGTCCTCCATCAGGATGGCTACCATGCTCTTGGGTTCGGAACCTTTGTGTACTTCGGCCTTGGTGATGCCGTCGGGAAAATCCGGACTGACATCTTTCCACATATCCTTCCGGCCGATATCCGGCAGGCTGCCCAGGTATTTCCGGACAAGGGGGAGAAGGTTGTCGACACGGAAGTTACCCACAAAATAGAAGTGGAATCCTTCGGCATCGGCGAAACGCTCTTTGTAAAAGGAGAGGATCTCGTCTAGACTGAGATCGTTCACCTGCTTTTCCGTGGGTATCTGGAAATAACGGGGATCATTGTTCGCCGACAGTTTATACAGGGTGTCGATGAAGACCATCTGCGGGTTGGATTTCAGGTATTTGACCTGGTTGGCCACCTGTGATCTGAAAGCTTCGAACGCCTCGGGGTCTTTCCGGGGATGTTTGAAGTAAAGGTAGGTGAGCTGCAGCATTGTCTCCAGGTCTTTGCGCGTGCTGTTGCCCGAGATCCCTTCGTAGAGTTCGTTGATCACGGGTGAGACGTTTACTTTTTTCCCGGCAAGGTACTTGTTCAGGTCGGTAGCGCTCAGCGAGCCTATGCCGCACTGGCGGATGACGGTGGGGGCCATGCGGGCCATGAAAGCCTTGTCGGCCGGCACCAGCGAGCTGCCTCCGAAGTTATAGGATTTCATCAGTATCTCGTTGTTCTTGAAGGTGGTGGGTTTCATCACCACCGTCACACCATTGCTGAGGGTCACTTCCGTGAAGCCGAAGGTGTCGTCCTCTTTGCGGCTTGTGATCTCTGCTCCCGGCAGGGGGTCGGTGATGAGCTCACCCGAGACGGCCTTGTCGATGTAGGGGGTGACGGGTGCCGCCACGGCTGTCCGGTATACCTGCAACAGACGGCTGGTGTCGGGAACCATGTTGTCCTCCTTGTCGGGACCGGTCACCAGGATCTCCGTGTTCTTTCCCGTGAGGAGAGCGTCGATCTTACGGTTCAGGCTCGCGACGGTGATGCCGGGGAGCAGCTCTTTTACCAGCCTGTATTCGTTCTCTATGCCGGGGAAAGCCTCCTGCTCCAGGAAGTTCCTGACATACTCATCCACATAAGAAGAGGAGTTGGTCTTGTCTTTCTCCATCAGCATGTTCTCGTAGTTGCTCAGCATCTTGGCTTTCTGGCGCTCCAGCTCGCCCTCGGTGAAGCCGTATTTCTTGGCCCGCATGTTCTCGGAGATCACCAGGGAAAGGGTCTCTTCGATCTTGTTGGCTTTGGGGAAGGCATAACATTGCCAGGCATCTTTGGTGCGTACCAGAAAACCTCCGTAAGCACATCCGGCATAAATGAACGGCGCATCCGGCTTGCGGGATATCTCAGAGAAACGGTCGTTGAGCATGCCCGAGATGAGAGAGAGCATCAGCGTGCGGCGGTAATCCTTGCGGGTGACGAGGTGTGTCTTGTCGTGTTTCCAGAAGACGGCCACCTGGTTGTTGGTGGCCTCCTTGTCGGTGGCCACGGCAATGATGGGGTGTTTGTTGTCGGGCAGGCCGTATACTTTGCGTTCCCTTTCATTGCGGGGGTTTTTGATGTGTTCGAAATGCTCGCGTATCTTCTTTTCCGCATAGGCCGGGTCGATGTCCCCCACCACGATCACGGCCTGCAGGTCGGGCCTGTACCAGTCTTTGTAGAAGCTGATCAGCGTATCGTACGGGCAGTGCATCACGACATCCATCTTCCCTATGGGCAGCCGTTCGGCATAACGGGAGCCCCGGAAGAGTATAGGGAAATATTTCTTCTGCATGCGGTCCTGGGCCCCCAGGCCGAGACGCCACTCCTCGTGGATGACACCCCGTTCCTTGTCGATCTCCTCATGATCGAACGACAGGTTGTGGGCCCAGTCTTCGAGAATGAAAAAAGCGGAGTCGACCAGCCCCTGCCGGTCGGCGGGTATCTGAAACTGGTATACCGTCTCATCGAAAGAGGTATAGGCGTTCAGGTCGGCCCCGAAGCGCATGCCCGACTCTTCCAGGAAGTCGACCAGCTGGTTCTTGGTAAAGTGTTTGCTGCCGTTGAAGGCCATGTGCTCACAGAAATGGGCCAGGCCCTGCTGGCTGTCGTTCTCCAGGATGGAGCCGGCATT
>CAZYQV010000225.1:0-6772 GCA_964649775.1 uncultured Rikenellaceae bacterium | reverse complement strand
GGTGTTAAGGCTGGCGTAGGTCTTTATGTTGTACTTCTTCGTGGTGAGGGCAGCAAACTTCATCATGATGGCCGGACCGATCACCACGGAGAGATCTACCTGCTCGCGATTGATCACCTTTTCCATGCCTTCTGTTACGAGGCCTTTCTTTCCGTAGGAACCGTCGTCGGTCATGATGATCACCTCGTCGGAAAACTGTCGCATCTCATCCTCCAGGATAATGAGGTCCTTGCTGCGGGCAGCCAGGATGGTGATGACTCTGTTACCGGCCTTCTTAAAGCCTTCCACTATGGGCAGCAGCGGAGCTACTCCTACGCCGCCGCCGGCACACAATACTGTTCCTTTCTTTTCGATATGTGTGGGCTTACCCAGCGGCCCGGCAATGTCGAGGATGTTATCACCGACATTCATGGCCAGCATCTTGGCTGTCGTAACACCTACACGCTGAACCACCAGCGTAATGGTGCCTTTTTCGGTATCGGAGGATGCAATGGTCAGAGGGATCCGCTCCCCCTTCTCTTCAAGCCGGAGAATGATGAAGTTGCCTGGCTTGCGGGCGACAGCTATCTCCGGAGCCTCCACCACAAACTTGCATACGTTCTCCGAGAACAACTCTTTTTCAACGATCTTATTCATTCCTGTGTTTATGTATTGTTTTATATAGACCTGAAATTTCAGCTGGCAAAAATAGAAAAATAATTCTCTACTTTTCCGGAAAATGCGGCAGCCTCGGGAGAAAAGGTATGAGGGAGATATTTAATGAGTTGATTCAGTGTGTAATAAAAGAACAGGAGATGAATGTTATATGTTGACAAACATATTTTCAGAAAGCAAAACCCACCTGGAAGGATCCTACGATGCCGCTCATCTCAGGCGACCAGGAAAGCGAGCCTTTGATCGGCCCTATCTTGGTAAGGATGCCAGCCGTGGCCCCTATACCGGAGATGACGTCGAAGTCACGGAAAAGATCAGCCATGTTGTCCGACTTAATGCCGAAGTTGACATTGAGACTTGCAAATATGTTTTCCAGGAAATTGTACTGCAGATCAAGATGATAGAACATCAAAGCTTCGGCACCTGTCTCCATGAACTTGTAACCTGAATACGGAATGTTCCCGAATTCGGTACTGGCCGTCTGTCCGCCCAGCCAGAAATTGTACTGATAGGGGATGGTATCACCAGATACAATCCCTCCGAACATTTGATGTACCATGGAGAACTTACGCGACAGGGCATGGGCTAATTGATAGTCTGTTATCATATACCCCACGGCAGAATAATTGGGGTTCTTGAGATACTTGAAGTTTGTCCTCAGCAGGGACCCCTGTGTCGGGAAGACAGGACGATCTTGCGAGTCGTAATAAAGTTCGATATATGCCCCGTAAAAATTGTCCCGTATGCTGCCGAAATTGATCTCCGACACTTTGGAAGAGAGTGAGGTGTGGTTCATCTCTCCTCCGATACGGAAAAGCCATTTGTTGGTGAAACGCGACTGCAGGTACACCCGCAGGAAATTCATGAAATATTTATAGCTGGCCACCCTGTGACGGTCGATATCATAATCATAAGCTTCGAGCAGGTGCATTTTTACCTGGATGCCGGGAGCCAGCCTGCGGCCTTTGTCGAGGAAATAGTAGATGTTGGCGCCGGGGTTTTTGCCGATGTTGACCGTGGCCGAGAACTTGGAACCTTTCAGAAGGGCATTGAGGAAGGTGGCATTGAGTGAGATAGCCGTCTTGAAGTCTGTATCATAATAGAGTCCCACCTTCATCTTTCCGCCTTTTTTCTCCCGGATGCGGTAATTGATGCGCACACCGTCGCCATCGGGCTCGAGGTCGAATATCACTTTTTCAAAATAACCTGTAGCATACAGGTTCTCGGCCGACTGTCTGATCTCTTCGGGGGTGACCCACTCCAGCACATTGTAGGTGATGGACCCCTCGATAAGTTGGGCAGGTATCCTATGAAGGCCGATCAGTTTGATGCTTTTTACAAAAAGGGAGTCGTGTACCGGCCGTTCGACCCTGGTGGGGTAACACCCCATGCGGTGGAGAGAATCGGCCAGGCGGCGTATCTGCGGCAGGGCCTCACGGGCAGCTGTCTCCCCGTATTTGATGAGCGAATCGGCCTCCGTAAAACTGGAGACCCCCAGACCGTGCAGGTCGGGGTTGATGTACACGTTCACCTTTTTCAGGTTCTTCTTGTGGACGATCGTGGAGTAATAGAAAACGGCATCCTCCATAACGGATAACATATCCTTCTTTTTATTCTCGTTGCCCTTGGTATGTCCCACATCCACACCGATGATGATGTCGGCCCCCATGTCGATGACGTGTTGCACGGGAAAGTTGTCTACCAGCCCCCCGTCGACATAACGGATGTCGTCGATGACCATCGGCTCGAAGGCTGTGGGGATCGACATGCTGGCACGCATGGCATCGGAAAGGTCGCCGCCGTGGAAGACATGCTCTTTGTTGTGATCGATGTCCAGGGCCACACACAGGTAGGGGATGGGCAACTTGTAGAAATCCATGATGTCATATACCGGAGCGTTGAGCGAATGGAAGAGGTTCTCGATATGTTGCCCGCGGATGATCCCTGCCGGTAGTGTGATGCCTTTCTTGCTCAGCGGCAGGGAGAGGAAAAAGCGGTCCCTGTCCTTTTTCTCCGTGATGGAGAGATCCTGTCGCCTGATGATATCCGAGAGGATGTAGTTCCAGTCCTGGTTGCGGACGATCGAGATGATGCTGTCGACGGTAAGTCCCGAGGCCATCAGCCCACCGACGATCGACCCCATGCTGGTGCCGCCGATGTAGTCGATGGGTATCTGCTCTTCCTCCAGTACCTTGATTACCCCCAGATGGGCAAACCCTTTGGCACCCCCTCCGCTCAGTACCAGCCCCACTTTGGGCCGTTGGTCCGTATCCTGACCAGAAACGACAAAGGGGGAAAAAGAGAAAACGGTCAGGATCAGAAAAGTGATAAGACGCTTGCTCCGAAAAAACATACTTCAGGATCGTATTGTTAGGGAAGTAAAAATAGAAAAAAAATAAAAAAAAGCGTAATAATAAGGTGTTATCTCAGAATTGTCCGAACAGCGCATGTTCCGAGGTGTCGCAGTAGAGGGATGAGAAAAAACTGAACCCTACGCGGTTGGTGTCGATCTTGCGTTCCAGATGCAGGACGGGCTCTCCCTCCTGCATGTTCAGGAAACCGGCGATATCCGCCGTGGCGGGAATGGCCCACAGGCGCTGCTCACCTCCTGTCACCTCGATCTGGTAATGCCGGCGCAGCGTGTCGAAAAGGGACCTGTTCTCAAAAGAGCGCGAGGTGAAACGGGGCAGGTTGATGTTGGGCAGATAGGTGATGTCGTAAAAAAGAGGTTTGCCGTTGACCAGGCGCAGCCGCTCCATGTAAATACAGCCCGACTCACGGTAAAGGTCGGGAAGGGGGAAAAAGAAATCCTCCTCCCAGGGTTTGACCTCCGGTCCCCGGATGATCCGGGTCTCCAGGTGCTGGTTGCCCAGAGCGGTGGTCGTTCCTGCCACCGAGAGGATACCGATTCCCGTGGGCAGCGAATGGACGATGCTGCCCTTGCCCTTCTGCTTCTTGATCAGCCCCTCACGTACCAGCTGCTCCAGCGCATGACGTACCGTGGGACGGGTGAGACCGTATACCGAACATAACTCGTTCTCCGAAGGCAAAAGATCTCCTTCGCGGTATACACCACTGAGAATATGCCTGCGCAATACTTCATACAGTTTCCTGTATTGCGGCAGATCTGCTTCCCCCTCCAGATATTTTGCGTTGGTATCCATTTGATCCCTCCGGCACTGCAAAGATATGAAATATTTGAAATATATACGAAAGTTGTATATTCAAAATAAATAAACATAATTTAGCAGATATGAATTGAAATTCGATAAAATAAAGAATATCAACGTAATAGAAAGTTTATGGCAAAAAATGAATAACATACTTGTATTTACAAGTTGTTATCTCTATATTTGCATCATCCAAAATGTACCGTCATGGCAGAAGCTGTAATCATGCCCCGTCAGGGCCAGAGTGTTGAGACCTGTATCATTACCAAATGGTATAAGGAGAAAGGTGACAAGGTAGAGGAGGGGGACCTGCTCTTTTCCTATGAGACCGACAAGGCTGCCTTCGATGAGGAGGCAAAAGTGTCGGGCATCCTGCTGGATCGTTTTTTTGAGGAAGGAGACGAGGTGCCGGTGCTGGAGACGGTCGCAATGATCGGAGAGGAAGGCGAAAAGGTGGAAAGACCCGCTGCCGGCAGTGGGGAGGGAGAAGAGCCTGCGTCTCCGGCAGGGGAAAAAGAGGCTGTCGCTGAGACGGCTGCCGTCACGGCAGAAAAGGAAACGGCGGCGGTATCGTCCGCTGCACCGGCAGGTGATGGTGAGCTCAGGATCTCCCCGCGGGCACGTAAGCTGGCGGAGAAAGAGGGAGCAGACCTGCGGGCGGTGCGCGGCACGGGCCCCGGCGGCAGGATCATCGAAAGAGACGTGCGGAAGGTGCTGGAGGAGATGCCGGTGGTGACCCCTCTGGCACGGGAGAAGATGAAAAAAGAACACCTTGCCATCCCGCCGGAGAAGGCCAGACCCCGCGAACGGGTCACGGCAGCCGACCTGGTGGAAGCATCCGCTGCGGCGACGGCCGACGGAGAGTACCGCGAGGTGCCCCTCACGCGTCTGCGCAGGCTCATCGCCGACGGCATGTACCGCTCCCTGCGCGAGTCGGCCCAGCTCACCCACCATACCAGCGCCGACGCCCGGCGTCTGCTGGCCCTCCGCAAAAAGGTCAAACCCCTGGCCGAAGAGGGCCGTCTGCCCAACATCACCCTCAACGACATGGTCAGCTACGCCCTGATACGTGCTCTGATGAAACACCCCGGGATAAACGGTCATTTCCTGGGAGACAAGGTGCGCCTGTACAACAAGGTGCACCTGGGCTTTGCCGTCGATACCGAACGGGGCCTGCTGGTGCCCGTGGTGCGCGACGCCAGCCTGCTCACCCTCGAAGGACTCAGCATACGCATGAAAGAACTGGCCGGCGCCTGCCAGACGGGAAGCATCAACCCCGACCTGCTGGCCGCCGACAACGCCTCCTTCACCCTCTCCAACCTGGGTGCTTTCGGGATAGAATACTTCACGCCGGTGCTTAACATCCCGCAAATAGGTATCCTGGGCGTCAACACCATCACGCCGCGTCCCGCACAGCTCGAAGACGGCACCTTTGCCTTTGTGCCGAAGATAGGCCTTTCGCTCACTTATGACCACCGGGCCATCGACGGAGCCCCCGCCTCGCGTTTCCTGCAGACACTGGTGAAGGAGATAGAGGAGTTCAACCCTGAAATTGAAGGGATCTCTTCCTGAGCATGAAGATATGACAATAGTAAAAACATAAAAAACACCGATATGCCGAAACAACTGTTCATCGATCCGCTGGAAGTAAGAAAACCTGGCAAGATCACATTCGGGGAGATACCCGTGAACCGGTATCAGAAAACCCTGGCCGAAGAGAAGAAGAACTATTCCCGCGAGGAGTTGCTGGCCATCTACCGCGACATGGTGATCATACGTGAGTTTGAGACCATGCTCAACAAGATCAAGACCACCAACGAATACGAGGGGATCACTTACAACCATCCCGGCCCCGCCCATCTCTCCATAGGGCAGGAGGCCGCGGCCGTAGGCATGGCCTGGCTGCTCAACCCGCACGACTACATCTTCGGCTCGCACCGCAGCCATGGCGAGATCCTGGCCAAGGGCATGTCCGCCATACGCAAACTGAAGGACGAAGAGCTCCTAGACACCATGAAGAACTACATGGAAGGGGTCACCCTCGGCGTGGTGGAAAAGGAGAAGCATGACGACACCCGCGACCTGGCGCTCGACTTCCTGCTGTACGGCACCCTGTCGGAGATCTTCGCCAAGAAGACCGGCTTCAACAAGGGGCTGGGCGGCTCCATGCACGCTTTTTTCCCGCCTTTCGGCATCTATCCCAACAACGCCATCGTCGGCGGCTCGGGAGATATCGGCGTGGGCGCCGCCCTCTATAAGAAGGTGAACCGCAAGCCGGGCCTGGTGGTGGTCAACATAGGTGATGCCTCCATGGGCTGCGGTCCCGTATGGGAAGGTATCAGCTTTGCCACGATGGACCAGTTCAAGACCCTCTGGGACGAGCCCTACCGGGGTGGCCTGCCGCTGATCTTTAACTTTATGAACAACCAGTACGGCATGGGCGGTCAGACGGCCGGCGAGACGATGGGCTACGGTATCCTGGCACGGGTGGGCGCCGGCGTCAACCCCGAGATGATGCATGCCGAGAGGGTCGATGGTTACAACCCCCTGGCCGTGATCGATGCTTTTCGTAGAAAGAAAAAAATAATCGAAGAGAAAAAAGGTCCGGTGCTGCTGGATACCCTCACCTACCGTTACAGCGGCCACTCGCCCTCCGACGCCTCCACCTATCGCACAAAAGAAGAGCTGGAGGCCTGGATGGAACAGGATTCGCTGAGATCTTTTGAAAAAGACCTTGTGACGAACGGTATCACAACCGGAGAGGAGATAAAAGCCCTGCGTGAGAGCGTGGTGCAGCGCCTGGTGAAGGTGCTCAGGTGGTCTGTCGACGACAGCCTCTCGCCCAGGATGGACCTCGCCGGCAACCCCGACGAGATCGGTGAACTGATGTTCTCCAACGGCTCCGTGGAAAAGATGGAGGAAAGGGAGCCTGAGGTGCTGATGCCGCT
>CAZYQV010000224.1:0-4376 GCA_964649775.1 uncultured Rikenellaceae bacterium | reverse complement strand
CCACCAGATGCATGCCGTGATCATCGGTGGTGGTATGGTTGGAGAAACGGAACTGGCGTGCATCATCGTTGATATAAGCTGAAGGGATATCCCAGTCGGGGATGAGGGCCGTGTTGGTCTCGCGGCTGAAGCCGGGCTCCGACACATCCCCGCCGATGGCCACGGTATAACCTGCCTTCACCGCCTTGTTCAGGGCTTTCATGAAGACATCCAGCGGCACATTGTAGTACTCCTTGCTGTGCCACCAGTTGTCCGGCACCTCATACTCCACCTGCTGCCAGTAGGGCTGCTGCTCATAAGAGAGGATATCGACATAATCGTCGGGGTTGATCTTCAGCACATCACTGAGGAACTGCTTAGGGGTATAGGTCTTCCCTTTCCAGGAGAAGCTCTCCGGCGGGGTGCCGATGTAATGATCCATGATCGACCGGATGGTGGCGACCACCTCCTCCTCGTTCCAGGCATTGGCGTCCCTGACCGACTCGAGGTAAGCCTTCATCTCCTTATACATCTCACCGTGGTCATGGAACTTGCGCCCTCCGATGAGCCCCGTATACACCTCTCCGGGAACGGCACCATATTTTTTGAAGATGCGCCCCACAGCATTGCCTTCCGAGCCTTCCTCAAAAGCGGAATTCCCTCTTTCCTTCACATAGCGGCGGGCTTTCTCCACATACTCCCAGTAGACGGTATATATTTCCGAGATCTTGATCTTCTGTCCCGTCAGACGGTACACATCCGATTCGTACATGGAGGTGGTGGAGAAACACCAGCAGGTGCCGGTATTGCCCTGAGAGATCGGAGGAGTATGCCACTGCTGTTTGTAAAGATCCGGATCGTTGGGCAGGGTCATCCCCGACTGGTCCATCTCAAAACGCTTGTGCATTTTCTGCGGCTGCTGCTTTTCTTTCACCTGGCGGATGTCCTTCAGGATGAAATTCTGATAATAGCCGGGTTTGTACTCTTTGAACACGGCCTTGTCTTTCGGTTGTCCATACATCACCATCGATACGAACAACAGTGCGGTAACTGAAAACAGGATTTTCTTCATCGTTTTACTGTTTTTATGTTTATGCAACAAATGTATAGAAATATTCCTTTCGTTGTCCTGGCGCTCTGCCGCCGGGGGTATGACGTGGTTAGTGGTTCGTGGTTCGTAGTTAGTAGTTAGTAGTTAGTAGTTCGTGTTTCTATCATTTTATCATTTTATCATTCTATCATTCCCTGCCTGCCGGCAGGCAGGTATCATTCTTCCGCAACGGCACCTCGAACCTTTTCCCGTCCTCTGCGAGATACGTTTCCGGGAAGATCTCACGGGCTTCTTCCAGCAGGATGTTCAGATCTTTATAGCGGGCCGAGAAGTGACCGATGACCAGTCTCTTCACCTCCGCCTCACGGGCGATGAGGGCTGCCTGACGGGCGGTGGAGTGCATGGTCTCCGTGGCCCGCTGCACGTCGGCATTGGCAAAGGTCGCCTCATGGTAGAGCAGGTCGACGCCGCGGATGAAAGGGATGAACGACCGGTCGTAGGCCGTATCGCTGCAGAAAGCATAGCTGCGCGGCGGCGGTCCCGACATGGTCAGCTCATCATTGGGGATGATACGGCCATCCTCCAGCGGCAGGTCGTCGCCTTCCTGGATCCCTTTGCGCAGGGCGATGGGTATCTCATACTGCTCCAGCACCCCCGGGATGAACTTTCTCTTCCGTTCTTTTTCCCTGAAGAGATAGCCGCAGGCAGGGATCCTGTGTCTCAGGGGGAAATGTCGCACCGTCAGCACCTTGTCCTCATAGATCACGTTCGATCCTTCACAATGCAGGGGATGGAAGATCACCTCATAAGGCAGATGGATATCGAACATGTCGATATGCTGCAGCACCACATCCTCCAGGGCGGGCGGACCGTAAATACGGAGGGGGGTCTCCCTGCCTGTCAGGCCCAGCGAGGAGAGCAGACCGAAGAGGCCGAACACATGATCCCCGTGCAGATGGCTGATGAACACATTGCCGAGCCGTCCCAGACGAAAGCGCATCCTGCGCAGCTGCATCTGTGTCCCCTCCCCGCAGTCGATCAAAAAAAACCGCTCCTGTACATTCAGTACCTGAGCGGTTGGAAATCTTTCGGAGGTCGGCAGTGCGGAACTGCTACCCAGAATTGTAAGATGGAACGTCAATGCTGACCGTATTATTCTTCTGACCTGATGACTGCCAGGGCATCTTCGTAGGTCTCCGTAATATTGAGTACCGTATCGAGCTGTGAGATGGTGATCAGTCTTTCGACGGCCTCGTTCAAACCACACAGAACGAAGGTGCCGTTGGCATTTTTACATAGCCGGTTGGCCACCAGGATGGCACTCAGTCCGCTGGAATCACAGTACCGGACATTGCTCAGATCAAGAACAATATTTTTCTCCCCGTTGCCTGAAATCAGTACAAGCTCCGACTTCAGATTGGGTGCAATATGCGTATCCAGTTTTTCGTCCAGAACGCGGATCAGCGTATGATCGTCTTTCTTTTCGATTTGAAATTCCATGGCAGTAAATTTGCCAATAAAGATAATTATTTTTTCTTATCTTCTTCTGATTTCGCATCTTTTTCTTTGGCGACCATCTCCTTTTTCAGGGCTGCCAGATCGGCAATATCACCGAAGGTTGTTTTCTCCAGTTTGCTCTTGATCCGGCGTGTAGCCTTTTCGGTTTCAGCAGCTTCGGCCTGTTTGACACCCTTCTTCTCATCTTCGTACACACGGCGGTGGGAGACCACTATCTTCTTGCCGTTTTTGTTGAACTCAAGCACCTTGAAGGGGAGCTTCTCGTCCACCTTGGCTTTGGTGCCGTCCTCCTTGATGAGGTGTTTATGATTGGTGAACCCTTCCACACCGTAAGGCAGCGAGACGATGGCACCTTTGTCGAAGATATCGGTGATGGTACCTTCGTGTACCGAGCCGACGGTGAAGATGCTTTCGAAGACATCCCACGGATTCTCCTCGAGCTGTTTGTGGCCCAGGCTGAGACGGCGGTTGGCCTTGTCGATCTCGAGCACCACCACCTCGATGTCGTCGCCTACGGAAACGAACTCGGCCGGATGCTTGATCTTCTTCGTCCAGGAGAGGTCGGAGATATGGATCAGTCCGTCGACACCTTCTTCAATCTCCACGAAGACGCCGTAGTTGGTGAAGTTACGCACCTTGGCGGTATGCTTCGACCCCACGGGGTATTTTTTCTCGATGTCTTCCCACGGGTCGGGGGTGAGCTGTTTCATGCCCATCGACATCTTGCGCTCTTCGCGGTCGAGGGTCAGGATGACGGCTTCCACCTCGTCGCCTACTTTCAGGAACTCCTGTGCCGAGCGCAGGTGCTGCGACCACGACATCTCGGAGACATGGATCAGTCCTTCCACACCGGGGGCGATCTCCACGAACGCACCGTAGTCGGCCAGGACGACCACTCTGCCTTTCACCTTGTCGCCCACCTTCAGGTTGGGGTCGAGCGAATCCCACGGGTGGGGTGTCAGCTGTTTGAGGCCCAGCGCGATCCTTTTCTTCTCATCGTCAAAGTCGAGGATCACCACGTTCAGCTTCTGGTCGAGCTGCACCACCTCCTCGGGATGGTTGACACGTCCCCAGGAGAGGTCGGTGATATGGATCAGGCCGTCGACGCCGCCCAGGTCGATGAAAGCACCGTAAGAGGTGATGTTCTTGACCGTGCCCTCGAGCACCTGGCCTTTTTCGAGCTTGGCGATGATCTCTTTCTTCTGCTGCTCCAGCTCGGCTTCGATGAGGGCTTTGTGGGAGACCACCACGTTCTTGAACTCCTGGTTGATCTTCACCACCTTGAACTCCATCGTCTTGCCCACGAACACGTCGTAGTCGCGTATGGGCTTCACGTCGATCTGCGAGCCGGGCAGGAAAGCCTCTATGCCGAAGACATCGACGATCATACCGCCTTTGGTGCGGCACTTGATATACCCTTTGATCACCTCGTCTTTGGCATAAGCCTCGTTGACACGCTCCCACGAACGGAGGGCACGGGCTTTCTTGTGGGAGAGGATCAGCTGCCCGCGGGCATCCTCCTGGCTCTCCACATACACTTCCACCTTGTCCCCCACCTTCAGGTCGGGATTATAACGGAACTCGTTGAGGCTGATGACCCCCTCGGATTTGTAACCTATGTTGACGACCACTTCCCGCTTGTTCATCGAGATGACGATACCGTCGACCACCTCGTTGGCTGCGACGGTGCTGAGCGTCTCATCATACAGTTTTTCATATTCGTTCCTCTTGTCGACCGAATATTCATCCGAACCTCTTTCAAAAGTATCCCAGTCGAAATCGGGATCGGGAGTGTCGGCATTTTCATCTGCTTTTTTCACCTCACCGC
>CAZYQV010000223.1:0-5942 GCA_964649775.1 uncultured Rikenellaceae bacterium | reverse complement strand
CGGATCGCTGTAACAGGCAAGAATAAATGCATCATATTCGTCCCGGTGCCGTGCTACCTCTTCCAGCACGGCGGCTGAGGCGATGTATTCTTCAACATGGCCCCCCATCGAACGCGGCCCGTAAGCCGGGCGAATAGTAGTGATCTCCGTGTCCGGCCGGGCGAACTTTTTTGCAGTACGGTCGATGTCTGCAGTCATTTCTTCGCTTGTGTTTCCGTTGATTACAAGTATTTTCATGATATCAGTTTTTTGTTGTTGGATAGATTGTATTATTATTGCCGTATATCTAAAAAAAACAATTTCTGTTTTCGCACTTTAACGATCTTCGTTGTTCATCCCAGCAATACCGCAATTCCCTTTCCTGTACCTGCCAGTAATTCATAAGGGGTCATTTCCGGGATTTCCGGGAAAGAAGCTTCTTCGATGATGATTTGTCCCTTTCCGCATTGGACACACAGGCCTTTGCCTGTCATCGCCAGAATACGACCCGGCAGTCTTTCCCCGGACGCAAGCTCTTTTTCTTTATTCACAATTTTTACCTTCCAGACATTCATCTTATGACCACCGGCCATGGTCCAGGCACCACCAAGAGGATGCGTGAGACTACGTACTGTGTTCCATATCTCAACAGCGGTTTTGGACCAGTCTATTTCTGCCAGGTCCCAGGAGAAGTAAAACTCACCGGCATCTTTATTGTCTTGTTTAATACGTGGGGCTTTCCCCTCTTTGATCTTCGGCCACATTTCCCTGAATACGCGCATGCCTTCTTCTGTTAATTTTCTTCCGGTCTCAAAACCGGTATCTTCCGGAAGAATATCTATGGAGGCGATGGCGATGATATCTCCCGTATCTACTCCCTGGTCCAGCCAGTGCAGGGTAGCATAGTTTTTTTTATCACCCAGTAACATATGTGAGAAATGAGGTGTCAGTCCGCGAAGATGAGGCAATCGTGCCGGATGGTAGTTGACGCATCCGACCTTTGGGATGCCCAATAGTTCATCGCTGAAGATCCTGGCATAGTATCCCGACACAATATAATCGGGTTGTGTTTTGCGGATCACCTCCAGGAATTCGGGAGAATTCAGTTTGGAAGGTTTGGGTTCATACAGGGGCAGATAATGTTGCTTGGCTTTCCTGCTTACCTCCCACTCCGGGGGTACATGCCAGCGGTCCGGAGCTGCCGGGGTGAGCTTTCCTGCTACAACCCCCACGATCTCTTCGCCGGCGTAAAGCATTTCGTCAATCAGACCTACGCCCCAGGAATGTGTTCCGATGATGAATACACGTTTTCTCATGGTTGGAGTATTAAAATATTTTGTAATTCATGTTATCATGGTTATCGTTTGTCCAGAATGATAACTGTTTCATACAATACCTCAGTGCCGGCAGCGATATCCTCTGTGCTGCTATACTCCAGAGGACTATGACTGATGCCATTCCGACTACGGACGAAAATCATTCCTGCATCTGTTATGGCAGCCATGTTTTGTGCATCATGGCTGGCTCCACTGGGCATTTTATGGACAGGCAGCTCCAGTTTTTGACAAGCTGCAGCAATGATGTTGACCATGTTCTCCGGAAGCATCACCGGGATAAGCCGGGATGTTTCTTTCAAATCACAGGACAGATGATGTTTTTCTGCAGTTTTCCTGATCATGTCTGTAATATCTGTTACCAGCCTGTCCCGTGTCTGTTGCCGGATATCGCGTATGTCGAGGGTCATAAATACTTCTCCCGGTACAGCATTCAGGGCTCCGGGTTTCAACTCCAGGTGGCCCACGGTGGCAACGCTGTCAGGTCCTGCCTTTTTTGCCAGTTCCCGTATGTTGATGATTATTTCTGCTGCTCCTGCCAGGGCATCTTTTCGCAGATGCATGGGAGTAGCCCCGGCATGATCGGTACGTCCTGTAAGTGTCAGTTCCATGATTACCTGGGCGGCAATACCGGTGACAACACCTACCGGCAAATGAAGACTTTCAAGAACAGCTCCCTGTTCAATATGCAGTTCCACATAAGCAAGGATCTCTTCGGGCTTTCGTGCAGCTTCCGGGATGCGTCCGGGATCAAATCCTGCAGAGCGCAATGTTTCGGCGACAGTGATGCCATCCCTGTCAGGGACTGCCAGGATCTTTTCAACATCTATCTGTCCGCTCATGGCGTGACTCCCCAGGGTAGAGATGGGCCAGCGTGTGCTCTCTTCCTCTATGAAGGCAATTACTTCCAGAGGATGATCCAATACAACCTGTTGTTCTCTGAGTGTCCGGGCTACCTCAATGCCTCCCAACACACCGACAGTACCATCATATTTGCCTCCGTTGACGACTGTATCTATATGTGAGCCCACGAGGATCGCCGGAGCACCGGCGATCTTTCCCTCCCGGCGGCCGATCAGGTTGCCTATGGCATCGGTACGTGGTGTCAGTCCGGCTTCTTCCATCCAACGGGCGACCTGATCACGAGCCTTCAGATATTCGGGGGTAAGACTGGGACGGGTTACACCCCCATCCGCTGTAGCTCCTATCAATGCGAGCTGGTCCAGATGATTTTTTAACCGGTGAATATTGATGCCCATTTATTATATTCTAATACCTGTATTCAAGACTTGTCGTTATTATCTGTCCGGGGTTTGTTCATTTGTCATTCGTTGTACATCGTTTAAAATATCCCTTTCCCGGCATCCCTGACCATCTGCGATCCTGCCTGCAGGTAGTCTGTTCCTCCTTTTCCCATTAATTCCCGGGCAGCCTGCCGTACTTCTTCCATGATTTTTTCTTCGTCCAGAATTGTGATTTTCCCGTTTTCTTTCACGATTTTCCCGTCTACGATCACATGGCTGATCTCTTCGCCGCGTGCAGCATAGACAATGTTATGGGCAATATTGCGAAGCGGCCTGGTGATGAGAGGCGACAGGGTGGGAGTATTTAGATCAAAGAGGATCAGATCGGCTCTCTTACCCGGTTCGATACTTCCGATGATATCGTCCATGCCTATTGTCCTGGCCCCTTCGATGGTGGCGATACGCAACATCTTCCAGGCAGGCAGTACGGAAGGATCTTTTTCACGTGTTTTATTCAGCAGGGTTCCCACCTTTAGTTCGGCAAGTATGTTCTGGTTGTTGTTGCCGCAGGCCTGGTCACTGCCCAGGGCTGCCAGACCTCCGTAACGGATGTATTCGGCCAGCGGCGATATCCACCCGTCGATGATGCCGATAGAGGAAGGGCAGGAGACCATCCTGACCCCATTGTCTGCCATCAGCTTCAGTTCAGCAGAGGAAGCATAGTGACAATGAACGGCTATAAGATTCTGGCCCAGCAACCCTTCTGTGTGTAACAGATCAATGGCATTGCGACCGTAACGCAGCATCATCTGCCTGTTTTCCCGCCCTCCCTGGGCGACATGCATGTGGATGAAGGTCTTGTACTCACGGGCTTTGTCGTATGCCTTTTTCAGTAAATCCAGCGAAAGCATGTCCATGGCATGCGGGCCGAACATCACCCGTACCCGGTCGTCATATTGCCGGTGATATGCTTTTACAAGTTCTATATTTTCCTGAAGTTGCTTCTCTCCTTTTTCCTCATCATAAGGATATTTTTTGTCGGGAGAAAGATCAGTTCCGTCACGGACACCGTTGACAGCCTGTGTAACTACTGCACGCAGTCCCAGTGGGATATATACCTCGTCCAGCACTTCCCGAACAGGATAACCCCAGTCTCCGAAAGTGGTGGTGCCGTAACGCAAACCTTCCATCACCGAGAGCAGGGCTCCGGCGATGAGTTGTCTGTGGCCTATGTGCCTGAGAAAAGGGAAGATGGTTTTGTGCATCCACTCAATTTCTGGTACGTCCTGCGCCAGACCACGCAACAGACTGATACCTGAATGCATGTGAGCATCAATAAACCCGGGAAGAACGGCCAGCATTCCTTTTCCGTCAATGACCCGGTCAGCCTGAAAGTTTTGCTGTCCCATTCTTTCCGCAGGACCTGCTGCGGCAATGCGGTTGCCTTGGATATGTACACTGCCGTTTTCTATGATCCCCAGCCCTTCTCCGGTCATGGTGAAAATAAAAGCGTTTTTGATAAGCAGGTTGCGCATGGCTGGTACGAGTTAACGTTGAGGTAAAGGATCTTTTTCCTGTTTTTTCGTTTTTCCGTTAAGATATTTTTTTTCAAATTCTTTTACCAGTTTGAATATCAATGGAGACAACAGGATCAGGGTGATCAGGTTCGCATACACGGATAATCCGCTGCTCAGATCTCCCAGCAGCCAGAAATATTTCGGTACTACGCCTATGAGGATCCCGCCGGCAGCCAGAAGGAAAGTGGGCAGAGGTAAAATAACCTGCAGTGTTTTAACGGCTTTGAGGATGGTTTTGTGTGACTTGTTCTTAAAAAGATGGATCAGCAGGGTTTCATAGTAACTGTACCAACCGGTACTGGTAGTGAAAACAAAGGCAAACATAGCCAGGAAGACAAAGTATTTACCGAAGTCTCCGAAAACAGATTCAAAAGCCAGGGCGACAGCTCCTCCGCCACCGCCACTCCCTTCCCAGATGCCGGTGATAATTACTACCAGGCCGGTAATAGTACAGATAACCACGGTGTCGAGGAAAACTTCAAATGCTCCCCACATACCCTGTCGTACGGGATGATCCACCCTGGCTGTGGCATGAAGCATGGGAGAAGTGCCCCAGCCGGCTTCGTTGCTATAGACACCTTTGGCTACCCCCTGCTGGATAGCTCTCATGACCGTATATCCTCCGACACCTCCAACGGCGGCCTGCGAAGTGAAAGCATATTTGAAGATCAGTAAAAAGGCTTTGCCGATCTGGGAAATATCAGCGAAAATAATTACCAGACCGCCCAGGATATACATCAGCGCCATGGCCGGCAACATGTATTCGGCGACTTTGCCAACACGTTTGATCCCTCCCAGGATTACAGCATATACCATTGCTGTGTATATGATCCCGAAGATGATTGTTTGCCAGGGAGTAGTATTGAAGGTAGCCTGGAAAGTCTCCTGGATGGTGTAGCTGGCCATACCGATGAACATCATGACCAGAAAACCGGCGATGAAGATCCCGGCAAGTCCTTTCCATATCCAGGAAGGCCATTGATAGAGATGTCCCAGTCCTTTTTGCATGTAATAAGTCGGCCCCCCGTAAGTTTTGCCATCCGGTAATTGTTCGCGAAAATGAACGGCCAGGGTTACTTCTCCCATTTTCGTAGCCATCATAACCAGCGCTGCTATCCACATCCACAAAAGAGCTCCTGGTCCACCATAAGCGACGGCGCTGGCAACACCGGCAATGTTGCCCATGCCGATGGCACTGCCGGCAGCAGCTGCCCAGGCCTGAAAAGAGGTGAGGATGCCCGGCCCGGTGGTCCTGCGCTTCCGGAATATGCCACCCATCGTGTTACGCCAGATGGTGCCGAAACGCCGGAACTGAAAAAAACGTGTGCCTATGGTGAGGTATAACCCGAAAAGCAAAAAGACCAACAGCAAACCGGGATTCCAGACATACCGGACTGCGGTCTGAAGAAACTGTTCCAACAGGGATGATGACATGCAGGTATGGTCAGGTTAACAACTATATTAACTATACGAAACAGAGCTGTTAAACCACTATGGGACTATGTCAGGTATTATGAAGTCCGGATTCACAAATAATAACCCGTCAGGAAAACATAGAATTATTTTCCCGGCCGGATTTATCATTTACTTCCCGTGACGGCATTCCATTACTTTTTTCGACCGGTCAACGACAATAACTGTTCTTTCAACTGCTTCCTGATCTTCGCATAATCCGGATCATTCGCGAGGTTTTTCCATTCATGCGGGTCGGTCTGATGGTCATACAGTTCTTCTTCCCCGTCATTACACAGGATATATCTGTAACGTTCCGAACGAACGGCAAAATGGTGTTTTGCCGGGATGATATC
>CAZYQV010000222.1:0-4333 GCA_964649775.1 uncultured Rikenellaceae bacterium | reverse complement strand
GAACTGGTCGAGGTCGGTGATGGGCCAGGCATGGCCGTGGGGCAGGAAGGAGAGGAACTCCTCGGCGATCTCCTGCCGCTCGAAGTAGGAGATGTTGAAGGTGTCCAGTTTGGCAGCGCTCTGATAATCGTCGAAGTCGTTGTTCTCCTTGGGTGTGATCAGCGCCAGCGACACCTCCAGGTAAGGCTTCGAGAGCATCAGCTCCTCCGCATAACGGCTGGAGAGGAAGATGTCGGACATGATGATGTCGTAGTAGTCGTGCTGCATGCCGTAGATGAGCCTGCCCGGCTCTACGGGGACGAACTCGAGCGACACCTTCAGGTCGGCCGCCAGCTGATGGGCCAGGTCGATGCCGTAGCCTACGAGCAGGCTGTCGCTGTTGCGGAAAGCAAAAGGCATCGAGTTGCGGTAATACCCCACACGCAGACGTCCCCGCCGCTTGATGCGGCTCAGGTCGTTCTCGCCATGCCACCGCGGACGGGGGTTGGGGGCGGCACGCTCCAGCACACGGGAAGGCCGGACAGGGCTGATCAGCCGGAAAGTGTTGATGCGCTCTTTGTTGGTGGGGATGTTCTTCATGCTCTCGCGGATCAGCAGGTTCACACCCGTGATGGTGAGCGCCAGGGCAAGGAACACGGTCAGGCCTCCCCTGACCGCCTTGCTTCGTTTCATGCGCAACATGCCCGCACTGGCGGTGACGGTCAGCAGCGTCAGGGTGATCAAATGAAAAGCTCCCAGTACCACCCGGAAACGGTCGGTGATCACCGTGGAGATCATGAAGAGGTTGAAGGTGTCGCCGGGGATGTTGAGCAGATGCAGCGTGAAGGGCAGTCCCGTCACCGGCGCGACGAAGCTGCTCAGCAGCGTCGTGCTCAGGAAAGCAGGCGTTTTGGAGAAGGGCAGGGCATGACCCGTGAACCATGCGGCAAAAGGCACGAAGACGAAGATCATCAGCGTGCCCAGGTTGGGAAAAGGATAGGCCAGCGGCATGAGGATATCCACCTCTCTTTCCATCTTCTCGTTGCTCTCGTCGCTGCGGATGATCTCTTTGATGTCTTCGATGAGCTGCGGGAAGACCACGATGATCTTGCCGGTGGTGAAGATCGTCAGCAACGTGGAACGGGTGATGCGGAAGACGGTCTTCGGGCTGTAGGGGGTGAACACCGAGATGATGTACGGCAAGACCAGGAAGGTGAGCAGCAGCACCACGACAATATACACCAGCAGGTAACCCTGCAGACGGCTCAGGTCGGTCCAGCTCAGCTTGCTCACCACCCCCGCCGAGATAAAGAAGACGCCGTAGGGCGTGATGCGGACGATCATCTTGTTCACCTGGTTCAGGGCGGCGATCATCACATCCATGGGGCCCAGAAGGGTCTCCTTGCCGGGGAGCCTCATCACCCCCAGGCCTACGAAGATACTGAACAGCACCGCCGCCGGCACCACATTGTTGCTCATCGACTCGAACGGGTTGGCGGGGATGTAGTTCTTTACAAAGTCGAAGGGCGCGGGAGGCTGCACGAACTCGCTGCTGTAAAAACTGCCCGTGCTCCAGGCAGGGAAGGAGAGGGGCAGGATGAGCAGGTAAAGAAGCCCCATGAGCAGCAGCAACCCCAGGAAGAGGAGACCGTACTTGACCATGCGCTTCCCCGTATCGGGCGACAGACGTCCTATGTTGACGATCAGCGACAACATGATGTACGGCAGTACCGTCATCTGCAGAAGGCCGATGAAAGCATCGCCGGGGACGGACATCCAGCCCACATCCTCACCGAAGAAGAGTCCCGTGGCAATGCCAATGAGGACCCCCGCCAGGACCTGCGTGGATAGGGAGCGTTTTTTTGTCACGGTGAAAAAGTTCTTGAGATCAGGCAGTGCCGGTTAATACTTCTCTACCTTGAATTTCTGGCCGCCGACGGAGGCCTCGTACATCAGGCCGCCTTTGCCCATGGTGACCACCAGGATGCCGTCTTTGTACGTGGCATTGGCCGAGGCGCCCGACTTGAGGGCGATGGCCGACACCTGGGCGGCAAACTCATAGTTGCCCGACATGAAGTCATTGTATGCCTTGGCATCTTCGAAAAAGATCACCTCGGCATATTTCTGGCCGCCGGCCTGGAAGCCTATGGTCACCTGCGTCATCTTCGCATCCGCCACGGCCTTGCCGCCACGGTAAACAATACCCTTGCCGCTGGCTCCTCCCACACCCAGACCTCCTTTGCCGATGTTCGGGAACACGGCATAGGCATAGGCCGTATTAAAGAACTTGTTGATACCGGGATCTTTTTTCTTCATCTCGGCAACAGCCTTGCGGGCATCGCCGGGGATATCTTTGTCCTTTTTCTGTGCCAGGGTGACCAAAGTGAAGGATAACATTATCACACTGAGGAAAAAAAGTTTTGTTTTCATGACAGTGAACGTTTTATGAAAAAACTTTTCCAAGATAGTAAAAAAAATAACTAACCCTTTACCTGCCCCTTGCCACCCGGCTGACATATCAACCTGTAAACTCTTTTTAAAGATATATCGCAGGAAAAAGTTATCTTTGTAAGTTATTAAAAACACTGAAAAAGGAGATTCGGGAATGAGCGTTATAAACATAGTCTTAAGCAAGATATTCGGAAATAAATCCGAACGCGATATCAAGGAGATCCAGCCTTACATCGAGAAGATAAAAGAGGAGTATGATAAACTGCAGTCTCTTACGGCTGATGAGTTGCGGGAGAGATCGTTCGCCCTGAAGAAATATGTGAGGGAACAGATCGCGGGGGTAGAGCAGGAGATAGAGGAGATGAAGAAAAAGACCGAGTCGGAGGAGATCCCCGTGGATGAGAAAGAGGACATCTATCGCGACATTGACAAGAAAGAGAAAGAGCTGGACAAAAAGATCGAGCAGGTGCTCGACGAGGTGCTGCCACAGGCCTTCGCCATCGTGAAAGATACGGCCCGCCGCTTCAAGGAGAACGAGACCCTTGAGGTAACGGCCACCGACTACGACCGTGAGCTGGCCGTAGCGAAAGACTTTGTGGAGATGAAAGGCGACAAGGCCATCTGGAAAAACAGGTGGGTGGCCGGCGGCAACGAGATCGTATGGGACATGGTGCACTATGACGTGCAGCTCATCGGTGGCGTCGTTCTCCACCAGGGCAAGATCGCCGAGATGGCTACAGGCGAAGGGAAGACACTGGTGGCTACCCTGCCTATCTTCCTCAACGCCCTCGCCGGCAAAGGCGTGCACCTGGTCACCGTCAACGACTACCTCGCCAAGAGGGACGCCGAGTGGATGGGCCCCATCTACCAGTTCCACGGCCTCAGCATCGACTGCATCGACAAACACCAGCCCAACAGCCCCGAAAGACGGGCGGCCTACAATGCCGACATCACCTACGGCACCAACAACGAGTTTGGCTTCGACTACCTGCGCGACAACATGGCCATCAACCCCGAAGACCTGGTGCAGCGCAAACATCACTATGCCATCGTCGACGAGGTCGACTCGGTGCTCATCGACGACGCCCGTACCCCGCTGATCATCTCCGGCCCTACGGAGAAAAGCGATACCAGCGAGTTTGACGAACTCAAACCCAAGGTGATCAAACTCGTAGAGGCACAGAAAAAACTGGTCAAGGAGATCCTGATCGAGGCACGGCAGAAACTCAAGGAGGGCGACAACGACCGTGCCGGCCTGCTGCTGCTGCGGGCCCACAAAGGACTGCCCAAGAACAGGGCCCTCATCAAACTGCTCTCGGAAGAGGGCAACAAATCCCTCATGCTCAAGACCGAGAACTTCTACATGCAGAACAACAGCAAGGAGATGTACAAGGTCACCGACGAGCTTTACTTCATTATCGACGAGAAGAACAACACCATCGAGCTTACCGACAAAGGCATCGACCTGATCTCCACCTCCGCAGAAGATACCTCTTTCTTCGTCCTGCCCGACGTGGGGGCAGAGATGGCCGAGATAGAGAAATCGGACATGTCGCCCGAGGAGAAGCTGAAAGCCAAGGACAAGCTGCTGCAGGACTTCTCCATCAAGTCGGAAAGGGTGCATACCATGAACCAGCTGCTGAAGGCTTACACCCTCTTCGAGCGGGATGTGGAGTATGTGGTCATCGACAACAAGGTGAAGATCGTCGACGAGCAGACGGGCCGTATCATGGAAGGCCGCCGTTACTCCGAAGGCCTCCACCAGGCCATCGAGGCCAAGGAGAACGTCAAGATCGAGGGGGCCACACAGACCTTCGCCACCATCACCCTGCAGAACTATTTCCGCATGTATCACAAGCTGGCCGGCATGACCGGTACGGCTGAGACCGAGGCGGGCGAGTTC
>CAZYQV010000221.1:0-2797 GCA_964649775.1 uncultured Rikenellaceae bacterium | reverse complement strand
GCCAACATCGAATACAGCACGGGCCGGAATGAACAGGCCCTGGCCACATTGTCCCTGCTGAAAGACAAAACCGGTCCTTATGCCGGCTTTCTCTATGACTACATGATGGGCAAGACCTTATTGCGGAAACTGGATCCCCGGGCCGGGAGTTATCTTGAAAAGTTCCTCGGGGAACTGAAGAAAGAGGATTATTTCCGGGAGATGACCTACAACCTGGCACTGCTTCATCTGATCCGGGGCGACAAAAAAAAATACGACGAGCTGCGGATGACCGTCATAAAAAAAGGGAAAGACATCGTGGAACGTGACCATGAAGCGCTTTACGATGCTTCGCTGGACTATGAGCCGGATATCTCACTTGTAAAAGCCCGTCTGCTCCTGGCCGGAGGATATACGGACAGGTTCCGGAAGACGATCCGTACCTACGAACAACATCCGCGCCGGGAACTTCCTTACCTGCTGGAATATGATCTGCTCATGGGGAAATATTATGAAACTCTCGGGCAGACACCGGCAGCGATAAAGCATCTTCGGCGGGTGATCGACAAAGGCAGGGAGTCGGACTACTCCTTTGCCAGCGAGGCGGCCCTGCGACTGGGCGGGATCTATGAAAAAGAAAAGAAATACGAACAGGCAAAAAAATACTACAAACTCTCTTCCGATCTGTACAAAAACCGTTATTACGAATTTATCGGCAGCAAGGCGGAGAAAGGCCTTGCACGTGTCGGTGCGCTGAGGGGGAAATGATCTCTCCGGAAATATGGCCGGAAAGCAGAGGATTATCTTATGACAGATAGTTTTTGCGTTCCCACGACCATCCCGTCATCCAGGAGCTGAAGGAAATAGGATCCCTGCGGCATGGCACTCAGATCGAGGGACACCACAGTGGCATAGCTGTATCTGTTTTTCAATACACATTGTCCCTTTTCATTAAATACCCGGACACCCAGCTCCCCGATCTGTTTATCCATTTCGATGTTCACGACCCCTTGTGTGGGAACAGGATATACCCTGATGCCTTCCCCTCTTTTATTATCTGCTATCCCTACCACTACAGCGGCCTCCACCGGCACCCGTTCACTGACACATACCGGCACCTGTGCTTCCACCTCCCAGTCGTAAAAGAAAAGATAATCTGTTCCCGTTCTCCCGCCGTCTTCTTTCACTCCGGCATTAACGAACACCTCCTCTCCCGCAGGATAAGGATAACTCACCTCTGCCGTATCCATCCAGAGCCCTGCAGGATCATCGATCAGCAGCAGATGACCCATGCCTGCAGGGACGGGCATGTCGAGGGTGATCCTGTTCTCTCCTGCCGGCACGTCGGCTGTCACCGTGGCCAGCACTGTCCCGAAAGAGCTCATGAGCGTGAAGGTCCGTGGACCTGTATTTTCCGCCGAGGAGCCGTCCCCGTTATAAACCTTTACCGACTTCAGTACAATGTCGCTCAACGCATCAAACCGCAATCCGCAGGGATGAGCTCCGTTTTCAGCAAAATATCCTTTTCCCCCTTTTTTCTCTTTCGCGCCGGTAATAGATTTTGTTCCTCCTGTATGGTTTTCCGCATAAAAGGTCCTTGTCTCGGACAGGGAAGGTGTCACATAGGTCTCTCCCGTATCGAGAGGTGCTCCTCCGCTCTCTTTTTCATACCAACAGATGGTCCCGCCATCGCTCACCGTGGCTGTCAGCTCGACGGGCCCTTCACCCACCCGGCTGCCGCCGGTGACCGTCGGCACCACAGCAAATCTTACCGGTACTTTTTTTTTAAATGCATGACTTTGGGCTGCATCGCTCACCGTCAGACCGACAAAATAGGTTCCTGTCTCTGCATATTGATGGACAGGGGAAAACTCTGTAGAGGTCTGCCCGTCGCCGAAATCCCATTTGCAGGCAGTGATCTCTCCCAGGGAGGTGTTCCGGAAAACCACAGTATCCCGGCAATCCGTCTCCGGCACAAAAGAGGCCCTCAGGTCATAAGGCTGAAAGGTATAGTGTTTGTCGGTGATCGTACCTTCATGGGCCGGCAGTCCCTGCTGGTAGTCCACCGGCACCGAATAGCCTTTGATGAACAATGTTCCCTTTTCCACATTGATGGTCACGATCGCAAAACGGACCGTGGTATAGGGCTCGGCCCTACCCTCCGCGCCGTTCCATTTATGTGAAGCCGTAGGGATCTCCACATAAGGAACACCGTCGACGATCTCTTCCACATCCTGATGACCGTGACCGTTCAGGCTCAACAGCACCTTCTTGTACCCGGCCTCCCTGTTGGCTTCCGAAACGATCGCCTCCACCTGCTTGCGGTCTTTGGCCTGCCGGTGCAGGTGGCTGAACCGCACCGTCGGCAGGGTGGTGTTCGCCAGATCCTGACTGAACCACAGCAACTGTTTATCCCCGTGCCAGTCCCGGTTCATGGAAAAATAGTTCCCGTGATCATAATCTATGAAAGTGCCGTCATCTTTTTTGATATAGTTTCCGTCCATCACCACAAAATGGTATCCTTTCATATCAAAAGAATAATAGTTCTTATCCATCCCCAGGAATTTCATCACCTGGCTTTTCGAGTTGCGGTCCATATCATGGTTGCCCAGCACATGGTAGCGGGGCCCATTGAAAGAGTTCCAGATATCCAGGAAAGAACCTGTCTGCTGCTCGTTCATGGCCAGAGAGAAATCACCTATCTGGATAATGAAATCCACTTTCAGGGCATTGCAGGTATCTACGAAGATCTGCAGCCGTTTGTTCACATCGGTAAGAAAACCATGATGGATGTCCGTGATCACGCCAAAACGTATCT
>CAZYQV010000220.1:0-3236 GCA_964649775.1 uncultured Rikenellaceae bacterium | reverse complement strand
GAAAACAGGCAGGCATCGCCTTATCGCTTCCTGCCTGCCGGCAGGCAGGCATCGCTTCATCGCTTTATCGCTTCATCGCTTTATCGCCCTTTCAACCTTCAAGCATCGAGCTTCAAGCTTCCTCCCTGCGCCCTTCACACTTCAGAATAATTCTTATCTTTATGGTACCAAAGGCCTCTTACCATGGAAACACGTTATTGTCTCGAATGCGGTGAACCGCTGCACGGCCGTTCGGACAAAAAATTCTGCTCCGACCAGTGCCGCACCACCTACCACAACCGTCTCCATGCCGAGTCGAACCAGTACATTCGCCGCATCAACGCTATCCTCAAAAAGAACCGCAACATCCTGGCAGACCTCAACCCCGGCGGCAAGGCCAAAGTACCCAAGGAGAAGCTGCTCTCCCGCGGGTACAACTTCAACTACCACACCAACATCTACGAGACCCGCTCCGGCAGCCGTTATTACTTCTGCTATGACATGGGTTACCTTCCCCTGGAAAGAGACATGTACTTTTTAGTACACCGGCAGGAGTATATAGGGTGAAAAAAGTTATAAGTGACTAAAGTTACGAGTGACTAAAGTTACCTGTCTGTGGGGAGGCCACCCTAAACCCTAAACCCTCATCCCTAATCCTCTTTGACTCTTCGACCTCTTAGACCCCTTCGACCTCATAACAGGAATAATGATAAAATGATTAAATGATTAAATGATAGAAACAACGCCCAGAAAGAACGGAATGAAAACAGGCAGGCATCGCCTTATCGCTTTATCGCTTTATCTCATTATCGCCTCCCTTCCGCGCCCCTCGATACAGGCTTCGCTCCGCTCAGCCCACTCGGGGAGCGGAAGGCTCTGCGCTCTGCCTCCGTCCCGTCCCGGTACTATGGCGTACAAAGCCTGAGCCCCCACTAAACCCTAAACCCTCATCCCTAATCCTCATTGACTCTTAGACCCCTTAGACCCCTTAGACCCCTTCGACCCCTTCGACCTCTTCAACCTTTCAACTCTTCAACCTCGCCACCGTCGCTCCGTAGCCATACTCTTTGAAAGGAGCATCCTGATAGGCGATGCCGCGTTTCTCCAGGCGGCGGCGCACCTCGTTCTTCAGCCTGCCGTTGCCCAGGCCGTGGATAAAGACGATCTTCTTCTGTCCGCTGCGGAGGGCTCCTTCGAGGGCTGTCTCAAAACGTGCCAGCTGCACCTCCAGGATCTCGGCGTTCGACATCCCTTCCGCCTGCTCCACGATGGCTTCGATATGCAGGTCTACCTCCTCCACGGGCTCGTTGCCGGAGATACCCGGACGGATCATCATCTTCCGCCGTTGCGGCTTCAGGTCGCCTTTGCTGCGCAAGATCTCTTTCTTCTGCTGCTCCTCCACCTTCACCTCCGGCACGGTCACGGGCATCAGGGATATCAGCCAGGCCCGCTCGTCGAAGTAAGGGTTCTCCCTGAACTCACGTGCCCGCGGCAGGGCCGTTATGCCGAAAGGTATCTGCCTGTCCAGCGGCGGCCGCGGCACAAAACGGCGTCCCGCCCAGAGCAGGCACTGTACATACAGCACCTGTTCTCCCTCGGGCAACAGTTCGGCCAGCAGGTACTTGGTGCCTGCTTCCAGACCACCGCGCTCCAGCACGACCGCCTCCGCCGGCCCTCTCAGCCGGCCGAAGACAAAAGTGAGATCGTAATCACTGTCGTTGATCAGGTAGAAAGCGAACCTCTCCCCCTGCTGCACCACCCCCACGAAGATATCCACCCTGCCGGCACCGGCCGGCGGAGCGCCGTCATCCTCTCTCTCCTGCGGTACTGTCTCTTCGTCCGTCACCGCCGGCGCGGCAGAAGGTCTCTCCTCCCCTGCCGTCTCCACCTCCTCCGGAGCATACATCTCCGTGTGCATCAGGTCCGACGGGTAGACTGGACGCTCGAAGCCATCGTCCGTCTGCACATACACCAGTCCTTTGTCGTCGATCCTCGTGACGACACCCATGCCGGGCTCGTCCTTGAACTTCACCTTGTCTCCGGGTCTGAATCTCATGGTCTCTCTCTTTTCTGCAAAATTACGTAAATTTGCGCTCCCCTGACGGGGAGAAAAAGATTTTATAATGTCAGCTGACACCGTCGCATGATGAAGATCCCCCGTATCGACCCGGCCGCCTACACCTACTCCCTGCCTGAGGAGCGTATCGCCCGCTATCCGCTGCCCCGCCGCGATGAGGCACGGCTGCTCGTCTGGCGTCAGGGAAGGATCACCGACCATATCTTCCGCGACCTGGAGGAGCTCCTCGCCCCCGGCCATGTGCTGGTGGTGAACAATACGAAGGTGATCCGCGCACGTCTCTTCTTCCGCAAGCCCACGGGTGCACGCATCGAGATCTTCTGCCTGGAGCCGGCAGAGCCCGCCTCTTACGAGCAGGTGTTCGCCGCCCGCAAACCGGTAGTGTGGGAGTGTCTGGTAGGGAACAGCAAAAAATGGAAAGAGCAGGACCTCACCGCCACGATACCCCACGGAGAGGAAGAGATACGGCTCACCGCCACCCGCATCAGACGGCAAGGCAACAGCGTATGGATACGTTTCTCCTGGTCTCCCGCCTCCGTCACCTTCGGCCAGCTGCTTGACGCTGCCGGAAATATCCCCATCCCTCCCTACCTGCGGCGTGAGAGCGAGGCCTCCGACCTGACCGACTACCAGACCGTCTATGCCACACGCGACGGCTCGGTGGCCGCCCCCACAGCCGGCCTCCACTTCACGCCGGCAATGCTGGAGCATTTCCGGCGGCAGCAACGCCTCCTCGAGGTAACCCTCCATGTGGGCGCCGGCACCTTCAAACCCATCGACAGCGAAGACATAGGAGACCATACGATGCACACCGAGCACTTCTCGGTCACACGGTCATTGCTCCAACAACTTATACGTCACGAAGGGGAGATCATCGCCGTAGGCACCACCACGGTGCGCACCCTCGAGAGCCTCTACTGGCTGGCGGCAGCCATCCGCCGGAAAGAGCCGGCAGCCACAGAAAGCCTTCTCACCGGCCAGTGGGATCCATACCAGCGGCAGGAAACCCTCCCCCCTGCTGCCGCCACCACCGTCCTGCTCGAGTTCATGGAAAAACACAACCTGCAGGAGCTGCAGGCCGCCACACAGCTGATGATCGTACCGGGATACCGCTTCCGTTTCGTCAACAGCATGATCACCAACTTCCACATGCCCCGCAGCACCCTGCTCCTCCTCATCG
>CAZYQV010000219.1:0-2583 GCA_964649775.1 uncultured Rikenellaceae bacterium | reverse complement strand
CGAAAATCCCTGCCTGCCTCCCCGGGAGGTAAACCGGCAGGCAGGCTTCGTCGGCTTCCGCCGTCGCTCCTCCTACATCGGAGCTATGGCGGACAAAGCCTCGCAATGTACCAGCCAACTCGAAACTCGATACCCAAAACTCAAAACCACGAACCACGAACCACGAACTACGAACCACGAACCACGAACGATAAGGCAGGGTTGAAAGGTTGAAAGGGGTAATAATCTGAAACGTGGCGAAGCCACAAGAGCCGTCGACATCAGGCTTTTTCCTACAGCGTATGTCCCGGGAAGAGGTTTCTCAGGTTGGTAGAGAAAGAGATATGGTTGGAGGCGCCGGCCAGGTGGTAGGAGGCGCGGCCGTAGCTGATGCTGAACTTCTTCAGCCGCAGGGAGGCTCCTATGGAGAACCCCACCATGCCGGTGCGTGCCGGCACCTTCAGCTCCTGGCGCCGCCGGTAGTTGTAGCCGATGGTCACCACGAAGCTTTTTACGGGGATGAACTCGAGTCCCATGATGGTATGACGCATGGTGTTCTCGGCAAAACGGCCTATCCCGCTGTATTCTTTCTTTTCAGGGAAAGGAGCATCCGGGTCCTCCGGGTTCTCGGGGAAGGGGTAGAGGAGGTCGGGTTTCTGGAGGTCCTGCAGGGTGAGCACGAAACGGAAAGGAGCATGACGCAGTTTGGCCGAGAGACCGGCACGGATCTCAAAAGGTACCGGCTCACGGTGGCCATTCACATAAGGACTTATCTGGAAGCCCATATTGCGCAGGAGGAGGGCTGCGGTGAACAGTTCGTCTTTCGTATGCCACGACGCCCCTATGTCCATCACCAGGCCGAACGACTGGTACCGTTCCAGTACCGAGAGGAGAGGTTTGAGGCTCACCCCTACGGACAAGGTGCTGTCGAAGAGATGGTATGAGGCTGAGAGGTGAAAGATATATTCTGCTGCGGAGAAGGTGCCGGTTATCTGCCCGGTCTCGTCGGCAGCGGTGAAAGTGCCGTAGTTGATGTACTGCATGCCGGCCATGAAAAATACCGGCAGAGGGGTACGGAAAGCATATCCCACACTGCCGAAATTGATGTCGGAGAAATAGTTGATATAGTTGAGGATGAGGTTGTTGTTGGTGGCGGCTTCCAGGAGGGCCGGGTTGGAGAAGGCGAAGTTAAGGTCTTCGGAGGGCATGGAAGCCATCTTCCCGCCGAGGGCTGCCACACGGCTGCTGTAAGGCAGGTCGAGGAAACGGTACACCCGCGTGCCGCCCGTCTGGGCTGCGGCCTTCCCGCCGACGGTGAGCAGCAGAAGGAAGAGTATATGGAGCGGTCGCTTCATCCCCGGTATGATCGAAAGGTGTATCTGTTCAACGGTTAATGCCGGTTAAAAGTATGCAATCTCAACGTTTCGTGCAAAAGGAAATATTCCTAAATTTGGCGGCTTAAGACAAAAGAAATAAAATGGAGAGATACGATGTGCTTATCGTAGGTGCCGGCCCGGCCGGTCTGTATTGTGCCGAGCACCTTGCCGGCAGCGGGCTGAGCGTGCTGGTGACGGAGAAGAGTGCGGTGCCGGGGGACAAGATCTGTGCCGGCGGGCTGACGGAGAAAGACCTGGAGCTGCTGCCTGTGCCGGATGAGCTCATCGAGGTGCGGATGAAACGGTCGTTGCTGAAGGCGCCGCTGGTAGCCATGCGTACCGAGCATCCCAAGCCTGTGCTCTTCACCGTCGACCGTCGCAGGTTGGGGGCGTGGCAGGTGGAGCGGGTACGGAAAAGAGGTGTCGAAGTGCGTTTCTCCACGCATGTGAGAGAGATCGCCGGGGATCATATCGTTACAGCCGGAGGGGAGAAGATCGGCTACCGCTACCTGGTGGGTGCCGACGGCCCCACCTCCATCGTACGGCGTCATCTGGGACTCCCTCTGGAGAAGAAGATCTTCACCATGCAGTACCGCATCCCCTGGCGAGAGAAACCCCGTTTTGAGATCCACATGAACAGCCGTTATTTCCACTCCTGGTACGGCTGGCTCTTCCCCCACGACGGCGAGCTGGTGGCCGGCACGGGAGGGGATGTCCGTTACGTGTCGCCGCAGTGGATGAAAAAACGTTTTCACAGATGGCTCAGCAAGAACGGCATTGACATCAGCGATGCCGTCTATGAGAGCTTCCCCATCAGCTACGACTACCGCGGGTGGGACTTCGACCCGGTCTTCCTGGCCGGCGAGGCGGCCGGCCTGGCCTCCGGACTCACCGGCGAAGGGATCTACCAGGCCCTCGTCTCCGGCAAGGTAGTGGCCGAGAGGATCCTGGGGAAGAAGGAGGAGTTTCCCGACCTGGACAGGATCATCCGCTATAACGCCATCCAGCATAAGTTCATGAACGTGCTCATCAAAGCAGGTCCTTTCCGCAACCTGATCCTCAACGGCATCCTCCTCTATCTGAAGATGAACAGGAAGATGAAGCTGAAGGTTTCGAAGATGATGACGTGAGGAAACCCGAAGCTTGAATGTTGTCTTCAGGGCAGATGGCCCGTATATCCCCGTCTGACCAGCTCTTCGGCGGCAGCCATCACCTCCGGGGGTATCTC
>CAZYQV010000218.1:0-5668 GCA_964649775.1 uncultured Rikenellaceae bacterium | reverse complement strand
AGGAGCACCGCCCGCCGGCGATAGCCTTCTCGGGAGGCAGCGACAGCGCTTTCCTGGTGTGGGCTGCCCGTCAGGTGCTGGGGGAGGATATGCATGCCTACACTTTCGACACCCCCTACATGAACCATGCGGAGATCGGGGAGGCAGCTGCCTTCTGCGAACGCTACGGCATCCCTCATACCATCCTGCCCCTTCCCATGCCGGAGGAACTGCGGCACAACCCCCGCGACCGCTGTTACCTCTGCAAGCTGATCCTTTTCTCGCACCTGAAGAAGAAAGCGGAATACGACGGGTTCTGCTGCGTAATGGAAGGGACCGTCATCGACGACCTGGACGAATACCGTCCGGGCAGGAAAGCCATAAACAAACTGAACATACTCAGCCCCCTGGCGGAGGCAGGACTCTCAAAAAAAGAGATCAGGCTCCTTTCAAAAGAGGCCGGTCTGCCCACATGGGACAAGCCCTCCAACGCCTGTCTCCTCACCCGCATACCGTACGCACAGAAAGTGACAGACAAAATGCTCAAAAGGATCGAGCAGGCAGAGACACTGCTCCGGGAGGAGGGCTTTGAGGTGGTGCGTGTACGTACCCACGGCACGCTGGCACGCATCGAACTGGACCCGGAAGAGATGGAAAAGATCCTGCGGGAAGAGATGCGTAAAAAGATCACCGGCAGACTGAAAGAGCTGGGATATACGTTCGTCACGGTGGATATGGACGGGTTCAGCAGCGGCAGCTACGACACAGCAAACAAAAAACAAAACCATGGATCATAACAAACTTGAAAAATTACTCAAAGAGGTACAGGAAGGCAGGCTGGAGGTCAACGAGGCCATGGAGGAGCTGCGCTCTTTCGGATACAAGGATCTTGGATATGCCAAGCTGGACTATCACAGGGAGCTGAGGAGGAGATATCCCGAGATCGTCTATGCCGAAGGGAAGTCGGTCACGCAGCTGACAGGCATCACCGAAGCCCTGCTGCAACATGACAGCAACATCATGATCACACGGGCCTCACAGGAGAAATACGAGGCGGTCCAGGCCCTGGCGCCTGAGGCGATCTATTACCCCGAAGCACGGATCATCAGCATCCTCAGGAAAGAGCAGAAAAAGCCGGACACTTTTATTGCAGTGATCACCGCCGGCACCTCCGAAATACCGGTAGCGGAAGAAGCGGCCGTAACTGCCGACCTGCTGGGCAACCGGGTGAAAAGATTTTACGATGTGGGTGTGGCAGGCATACACCGTCTCACCGCCAGCATCACGGAGATACGGGAAGCATCGGTGGCCATCGTCATCGCCGGCATGGAAGGAGCCCTGGCCAGCATCGTCGCCGGCCTCATCGACATCCCCGTGGTGGCCGTACCCACCAGCGTGGGATATGGTGCCAACCTGCAGGGGTTGTCCGCCCTCCTCGCCATGCTCACCAGCTGCCCCGGAGGCATCGCCGTGGTGAACATAGACAACGGCTTCGGTGCCGGTTACTTTGCCAGCATGATCAACAGGAAGGAAGAAGATCGATGATCCATGACCGAAGAAAAAAAGATCATACTGTTGTCCACAGCTTATCTGCCGCCCATCCGCTATATGAGCAAGTTGCTGCTCACAGGTGAGGTGCTGCTGGAAAACGATGAGAATTATATTAAACAGACTTACCGCAACCGTTGTTATATCACAGGGCCCAACGGTCCGCAGCTGCTGACGGTACCCGTAGAGAAAGGCAGCTTTCACAAAGTACATATACGTAATGTCAAAGTAGACTATTCGGTACGGTGGGAGACGCTTCACCTGCGTGCGCTCAGGGCAGCCTACCAGTCTTCCCCCTATTATGAATATTATATTGACGAACTGGAAAAGATCTACCGACAAAAGCCTCTTTTCCTGTTCGACCTGAACAGGGCTCTCCTGGAGGTCGTGCTGCAGGAGACCGGGATCACCTGCAGGATCACACTCACCGGGAAATACTTCAAAAAGACGTCATCCCCCCTTGTCCTGGACTACCGCGAAAGCATCCATCCCAAAAAAGAACGACCGGATCCTTTGTACCATCCGGTCGAATATCATCAGGTTTTTTCTGATCGTTACGGTTTTACCGGGGAGATGAGCATTGTCGACCTGCTCTTCAACGAGGGTCCCGACACCCTGCATATCCTGCGGAAGACCCTTTCCGCCGGGATGATCAGAACCGGAACGAAAAGGTAGCCGACACCCTGTGCCTGTCGGTGTTGGTGGCGGCATAGTCGGTGGTACCGCCATAAAGAACATAATTTTCTTTATGGGTCATGTACATATACCCCAGGTCGATGGAAAAACTGTGTGACCGGTAGCCCAGGCCCGTAGTAAAAGCCATCGAACCGGCATCCTTGTTAAGCTCGGTGCTCTGGTACGGACTGCCGTAATAAGCAGCTCCTCCCCGCACGGCAAATGTCCCCAGGTTCACTTCCACACCACCGTGGATGTTGCTGGTTCCGCGGTATGCCGTCCGTATATTGCTGTTCTCCTGGTTAAAATCATAAAGCCCATCCATGCTGCGCAGCTTCATCCCCTTGTAATCCACGAACTCATAGTCCAGGCTTACCAGGGCAAGGGTCTTGATCTGGAAGCCCAGGCTGCCGACAAACCTCCAGGGGGTGGTCAGCTTATAGTCATAATAGCCACTGGGAGAGTTATCCTTGTAAACGGTATTGCCCTTCTCATCGGGTGTATCAAATCCCGATTCGATGGAGGAGAAGTAGGAGTCGTGTAAACGGTAAACACTCGGAAAATGAACAGCAGCACCGATCCTCAGGGAGGTGACGGGACGTACGATCATCCCCAGAGAGCCGCTGAAAGAACTTCCGTAAGTACGCAGGTTGTACCTGAAATCAAAATAATCCAGGTCAAAAATGGTATTGTCCACATCATCTTCCGAATGGATCATGGAGCTCTCGTAACGCAGGTTGCGGATCGTGAAGGTGCCGCCCACATACAGCTTATAACTGTAATTGGTGGCAAAGGCAAAGACATACTCATTGGAAGAGCCGCTGGTGTACAAGGTCCTGCGCTGCAGCTCCCCGTAAGTGGAGTTGGGCAGGTCCCCGTACCGGGAGAGAACGGTTTCATAATCCAGCGGGTTGCCGCGCACCGTATCGATCAGCCAGGTGTTGTATGCCAGCAAATCGTTGTAGGGATCCAGCTCGTCGGCATAATAGCCGTCCGCCCTGTTGGCAAAATCATCCAGCATGGAACTGTGATCGTTGATGCCACGGACATCCAGGGTGCGCCAGTAATCCGTGCGCCTGGCATAGGAAAAGCCGAGATTGAAATTCACCCATCCTGTGGTGCTGCCCGTATTGATGGCAAAGACACCGCCGGTGTTGCCCATGGAAAAATGGTCGTCCGTATCATCATCATACATCCCCAGGTAGGTGGAAGAGGTCTTGTCATGCATGTATGAGGGTGTAAGCACCACCACACTTTTTCTGAACACCGCCAACCCTGCCGGGTTGATATGCAGGGAGTAGAGGTCGCCCCCCAGAGCCCCGAAAGCGCCTCCCATGCTCATGGCCCGCCCCGTGGCTCCCGCATCGAAGAGCTGCGTATACCGCAGAGCGTCCTCTTCGTTCTGGGCCGTCAGGAGAGAAAAAGATGTGAACAGTATTGCCGCTGTGATGAAAATATATCTTCTCATTTTTTTGAATTTTACAGTGAATTGATCCGTTTAGCCACACCTGAGACAATGCATTCCCCCCCTGCCTGTACGGCACAACGGTTAATAAGGATGAATACGGGAACGCTCATTCGCTGTTACCGCCTTCTGCCACCTGAAGAACGGGAGGAAGAAGAGCTGCTGCGCGAAGGAGAGTATGACGACGAGGAGGAAGGAGAATAGGACCTGCTCGGCGTACTGTAAGACGAACTGCTTCTTCGCGGGACACTGTATGTGGAACCGCTGCTTCTCCTCGAAGGATAGGAATAGCTTTTCTTCATCACGGGTGAAGAGGTCACCGAACGGGAACGCGTCGTGGAGGTGCTGCGTGAGGTATTGTAGGTAGGCCTCACCGAAGCTTTGGCCGACCGTGTATTGGTGTAACGCGGCACATAAGAGCGTGTCCCTGTGGTGGTCCGCACCCTCTTGGCGGTACTCACTCCGTTGCTCCTGGTAGCGGATGTCCTCGTGGCGGACGACGGCGTAGCAGACAGACGCGTGGTACGCATGGAGGCACTTCCAGTGGAACGCCTCGGCTGATAAACACGTGTGGAGGCCGTGGAGGTCCTGCTGCCGGGGCTTGCCACCTCCCTGTTACGTGTCGCAGCGGTGGCAGCCGTATTGGAACGCTGGCTCCTGACGCTGCTGGAGGATGTACCGCTGCCGGTAGCACGTGAACTCCCGTTGCTCACCCTCCGTGAGGTGGCGGGGAGATTGCCGTTTCCTGTCCCCGGAGCAACACCCGTCGCAATCTTCGATGAAGAGGAAGATCTGGTCGAGGAAGGGATCAGCGAATTTTTCATCGGCGTCTCCACCCCGTCGGGTGCAACGATCCTGTTGGAAGCCGTCGAACGACGGGGCCCGTAAGTGGTGCCTTTCTGGTAGTAATCATCCCCGTAATACGGGTAGTAAGGAACACCGGCACAGCAGCAGCAGCCACCATACCCGGGAGCATAAGGAGGATAGTAAGGCATGTACGGCGTGTAAGGATAATAGGGCGGCATATATCCCGGATAGTAAGGATAACCATACCCGTAACCAAACCCGAAACCAAACCCTATCGAGAAAGAAAGACCACTGCCGTAATACCACGGATCGTAGAAAGGATCGTAATAACCAAATCCTACGGAAGGAGAGTAAAAGTGATTGATCCTTGCTGCATAGGAGAGCGTGGGATCGTTGTAATTGTTGATGACCACGTTGCCGCTGCCTTCTTCTACGAGATCGGCACCGCTGGCTTTCAGTGTGTCTTCATTGTATGTATTATCTTTGTAATAATCATCAATAGAAGAAAAGATCTCATCCCCGGTAGCCTCAGCCGGCTGTGTGCTGCGCTGCTGCGATACCACGACCGTGCTGGTTGGAGGAGCAGCCAGATCCGGCGAGTAGTACACATCATCTACAACATAACTGTTTGATGCACACCCTCCCAGGATAAGAGCCGCTGCAACTGCTGCTAGTGTAAAGATTTTTGCTTTCATTTTTTTTCCTCCTGTTTGTTGTCTTCACTAAAAAAGAAGCAAATTTCATACCAAAAACCCTCTGTGCCCCTCTTCCCTTCGCAAACACGTCCGATTTTTATTAACAGTCTGTCCACCGCAAACCTGTCTCACCTCTCCTCCAGCCCTGCAAAACAATACCGATCCAAAGGTAAAAGTATAAAAAGTTTCACAAAAATGACAAATAATGATTTTTTTTCAATAAAAAAGAGGAGAAACTCCTCTTTTCCCTGATGGTATAAATATTCTTTCACCTTCTGCGTGGTACAGCAGATCTTGCGGCAGAGCTCCCGTGTGAGGAGGCCGTTCCGCCACGGACGCCGGCAGGACGACTCTGATACCCGGCGGCACGCATGCTTTTTACGGGAGCAGGGGCGTTTCTGCGGCTGGTCACGGAAGGGTTCGTGGCACTGCGACGGACATTCCGGTGCATGGTTGCTGTCTGCGGCGTATGCCGGTAGGGTGCCGTGGAAGCCCTGCT
>CAZYQV010000217.1:0-6300 GCA_964649775.1 uncultured Rikenellaceae bacterium | reverse complement strand
ACACCCGTACCGGACATCACAACAGACATCGACGGGGAGACGAGGGATGCCTCCACCCCCGACGTCGGTGCGGATGAATTTAACGGCATCACACCCCTGAAAGGGGCCTATACGATCGGTGCCACGGGTGACTTTGAGAATTTCACCGCAGCTGCCGACACCCTTAAATTCGCCGGGGTGGAAGACTCGGTGATCTTCACCGTGCTTCCCGGCACCTATGAAGAACACTTCATTCTGCACAATGCGGATATCATGCGCGTGCCCGACACCGCTGCCATCATTTTCCGCGCCCAGACCCCGGACAGCGGCAGCGTGGTATTGCAATACAATGCCACGACGAGCAACGACGACTACCTCGTCGTCCTCGACGGGCCGGATCATGTCACCCTCGAGGGGATCACCTTCCGCACCACCGGCAGCGACTACGGCACGGCCATCCGCCTGATGGGCGGCGCCCATGACAACAGGATCAGCCAAAACATCTTCACGGCAACGGGCAGTGCAGGAGCCGCCCTCTATTCCCAGTCGGGCGTGTTCAATGATCACAACACCTTCTCGGACAACCGCTGTTACGGCGGCAAGTATGGCGTCTCCCTGTGGGGCACCGACGACTCCCGCCGCGAGACGGGATGGACCATCACCGGCAACCTCTTCAGCGACCAGGCCGACGGGGCGGTGATCCTCTCCTACCAGACGGAAGGACGGGTAGAGAGCAACCGTATCCTCCATACCGGTCCCCTCGCCACCGGATGGAAAGGGATCTACCTTACCGGCTCCTACCGGCTGACGATCGCCAATAACGCCGTCTCCTTCGAGGCTGACGCCGAGTCGGCAGGCATAGGCCTCTCGGCCAGCAGCCAGATAAAGATCTACTACAACAGCGTATATATCACCGGCTCGACGGGCGAGAGCCGCAGCTTCAACATGCAGGACGGAAGCAGCTCCAACACCCTGATGAACAACATCCTGGTCAACAACTCCGGCGGGGTGGTCATGTACCTCCCGGACATGTCCGCTTTCTCCAGCGACTATAACGATCTGTTCAGCAACAGTGACCTTTTCATCTACACGGACCAGGGGGTCGATGATCTGGCGGCCTGGCAATCGGGCTATGGCAAAGACGCCCACTCGTACAGTGTGGACCCGCTGTTCGCCGCGGTGGGTGCGCTTCATACCACCGCCCCCTGGCTCAACGGCACGGCCACACCGCTGACGGAGGTCACCACCGACCTGACGGGAGCACCGCGTGATGCTGCGCATCCCGATATGGGGGTATATGAGTTTGAAGGGGTCTACCACCTGGGCAGCGACACCACCGTCTGCAACAACACCACGGTGACCCTGGATGCCGGCGCAGGCTACGACAGTTATCTGTGGAACACCGGCGCCACCACACAGACCCTGGAGACCTCTGCCGCCATCAACACCGAAACATGGTACAAGGTGACGGTGACCGTCGGCGGCACGGAGTACAGCGACAGCGTGAAGGTCACCTCCACCGGCCCGGTGGTTGACCTGGGTGCCGACACCTCCATCTGCGAAGGCAGCACGCTGACCCTCGACGCCGGCGCCGGCGACTACACCTACCTGTGGTCCGACGGCAGCACGGCACAGACCCTCGAGGTCTCCTCCGCAGGAAACTACTCGGTCACCGTCACGGCTGCCGGCGGCTGTACCGGTCAGGATGATATCAATGTGTATGTCCTGCCGACACAAGCGGTACACCTCTCCTTCGACGGCTTCAATCTGATGGCGGACAACTACAACGCAGTGTTGTATGTATGGTACCACGAAGGAGAGATCGTCGACTCCACGACCTCTTATACCTACATGCCTGCAGCTTCGGGCAACTACTTCACAGAGGTGACGCAGGAGAACGGTTGCGTGATCCTCTCCGACACCCTTTATGTCTCGCTCACCGGCATCGGCGACAGGACCATGGCAGGGCTGCAGCTCTATCCCAACCCCAGCCGCGGCAGGGTCACGCTGCTCTTCCCGCAGCCTGTACACGACCTGCATATCTCGATCATCAACCTGACCGGCGAGAAAGTGTTCGAGATGACACCCGCCACCCTGGAGACAACAGAAACAGTGCTCGACCTGGAAGATCTCAGGGATGGTGTCTACCTGTTAAGGATCGAATCTGACGATGAGGTGGTCACCAGGAAGATCATCCTGCGACGATGAACATATCCCCAAAAAAAACGGGCCGCAGGGCCCGTTTTTTTTTGTCTTTAATCGCAGTTGAAGCTCTTGTCGTACTGGGTCATGGCCCGCAGGCTCATGCCCATGCTGGAGAAGCCGCCGTCGTGGAAAAGGTTCTGCATGGTCACCTTGCGGGTGAGGTCGCTGAAGAGGGTGACACAGTAGTTGGCGCACTCCCCGGCCGTGGCGTTGCCCAAGGGCGACATACGCTCGGAGAAGTCCATGAGCGAGTCGAACCCTTTGATACCGCCGCCGGCGGTGGTCATGGTAGGCGACTGCGAGATGGTATTTACCCGCACGTTCTTCTCCCGCCCGTAGATATAACCGAAGCTGCGGGCGATCGACTCGAGCAACGCCTTGGCATCGGCCATGTCGTTATACCCATACAGGGTGCGCTGTGCCGCCACATAGGTGAGCGCCACCACCGACCCCCACTCGTTGATGGCATCCATCTTGAAAGCTGTCTGCAGGATCTTGTGAAAACTCAGGGCGCTGATGTCCAGCGTCTGCAGGAAATAGTTATAATCCAGATCATTGTACGGCTTCTTCTTCCGCACATTGGGCGACATGCCAATGGAATGCAGGATGAAATCGATCTTCCCGCCAAAATGGTCCATGGTACGTCTGAAGACCTCTTCGATATCCTCCAGCTTCGTGGCATCGGCAGGGATGACAATGGTGTTGCACTGCCCGGCCAGCTTCGGCGTGTCGCCGAAACGCAGGGCCGCCGGGGCATTCGAGAGCGTGAACTCGGCCCCCTCGGCATACGCCTTCTCCGCTACCTGCCAGGCAATCGACTTGTCATTGAGAGCTCCGAAAATAATCCCTCTTTTCCCTTTTAAAAGATTATGGGCCATGATATACTGCATTTTTGTTCCGCTGCAAAGATAACATTTATTTAGAATGATTATAAAAAAAGATGTTTGCAACCATAATTCCCCCGCCACATCTGCAACTTTTACACTCCTCACAACCTTGTATTTAAATTATTTTTCCGTACAGACCCTTATCTCACGCGGATTGGTTATTTTGTGCCGTTTAAAAAACATATCGTAAATATCCATGCAGTACAGATACCATCATCCCATATCTATCAACAGATTGTCCCGACGTTTAATCTCTGCTGCATTGCTGCTATGTTTTTTCACTTCTTTGCAGGCCCAGGAGGTCGACTTCACCTCCTCCAACCTGCCCATTGTCGTCATCGACACCCGCGGCCAGCACATCCCCTACGACAACCCCAGGATACGTGCCGATATGGGCATCATCTGGAACGGTCCGGGCGAGCGCAACGAGATCACAGACCCCTTCAACGATTACGACGGGATGATCAGCATCGAGATAAGGGGTGCCAGCTCGTCGGGATGGTCCAAGAAGTCCTACTCCATCGAGACGGAGAAGCCCGACAGCAGCAATAACAATGTATCATTGCTGGGCCTGCCCAAAGAGAATGACTGGGTACTGTATGCTCCTTATTACGACCGATCCCTCATGCGCAATGTGCTCACCTACCACCTGGCCCGCGAATGGGGATGGTATGCTCCCCGCACCCGTTTCTGCGAGCTGGTGCTCAACGGCGACTACCAGGGGGTGTACGTCCTCACGGAGAAGATCAAGCGCGACAAGAACCGGGTGGCCATCAAGAAGATGGATGATGACGACAATGCCGGCGACTCCCTCACCGGCGGGTATATCTTCAAGGTAGACAAAGAACCCTGGAAACCGGGCTTCGACGGCAGGTACAAGCCCGATCCCGACGATGATCTGCTGACCCGCTATCAGTATGTCTATCCCAAAGCCGACCGTATCACACCCTCGCAGGAAGACTATATCAGTCATTATTTCTGGTCCTTCGAGGATGCCATTCACAGCAACCACCCCCACGACACGACCAACGGCTACCCCGCCTACCTGAACGTCGCCTCTTTTGTCGACAACTATATCATCAACGAGCTGAGCAAGAACGTCGACGGCTACCGGCTGAGCAGCTATTATTACAAAGACCGCGACAGCAGGGGAGGCAAGATCACCGCCGGGCCGGTATGGGACTATAACTTCAGCTTCGGCAACGTGGCTTATTACCATGCCGAACGTGCCGGCGAGTGGAACCTGCAGTACCTGATCTCCCCCCACTTCCTCCACGGAGGTGATCCTTTCCTGGTCCCTTCGTGGTGGGATCCTCTCATCCACGACTCGCTGTTCGTCGAGGAGGTGATCCGCCGCTGGCACGAGCTGCGCCAGTCGCTCCTCACCCCCGAGACCATCAATGCTTTCATCGATGCTGTGGCCGACACGCTGGACGAGGCCAAAGACCGGAACTTCACCATCTGGCCCGGCCCCGGCGACCCCAAGCTGCCCGGCGACGGCTGGTTCCCGCCCATGGGCCCTACCGAACACTTCACCTCTTATGCCGACGAGATCAGCTATCTCAAGTCGTGGACCGCCCAACGCATCACCTGGATAGACAACAACATAGAACACCTGCGCGACGGCGCCACCCCGCCCGACACAGGTCCGCTGAAATTCTGGCTGGGACAGAACATCCCCAACCCGGTCATTACCACCACGACCATCCCCTATGAGCTCCTCTACCAGAACCATGTCGTGCTGACCCTCTACTCCCTGACAGGCCGCCGCATAGCCGTCCTCGTCGACGAGCTGCAGCCACGGGGAAAATACAATGTCACCTGGTCACCCCACGGCCTGCCCGCCGGCATCTATCTCTATGAGCTGAGAGCAGGACCTTTCCGGGCGGTCAAAAAACTCTCGGTGGTCCGCTGAGGAGACGTATTTGCTCCGCCGGCAAAAAAATCCCGCCCCGGATAGTGTATTATCCCCCGCAGTGTCCTATTTTTGCACCTGCAGCAATATTCATGTCCTTCCATGCATCATCCCCGGCCGTTTTCCATATCCCGCTGTTTCCCGGCCCTCCTGACGGCGATCGCCCTGTGGCTTGCCCTGCCGGGGGTGCTGACGGCACAGGTCGACTTCACCTCCTCCAACCTGCCCATCGTCGTCATCGACACCCGCGGCCAGGAGATCCCCTACGACAACCCCAGGATACGCGCCGATATGGGCATCATCTGGAACGGTCCGGGCCAGCGCAACGAGATCACCGACCCCTTCAACGATTACGACGGGATGATCAGCATCGAGATAAGGGGTGCCAGCTCGTCGGGGTGGCTGAAGAAATCTTACAGCATAGAGACCGAGAAGGCCGACAGCAGCAACCGCAATGTGTCGTTGCTGGGCATGCCCAAAGAGAACGACTGGGTGCTGTATGCTCCATATTACGACCGTTCCCTTATGCGCAATGTCTTCACCTACCGTCTGGTGGAGTCGTGGGGACACTACGCACCCCGCACCCGCTATTGCGAGCTGGTGCTCAACGGCAACTACCAGGGGGTGTACGTCCTCACGGAAAAGATCAAAAGGGACAAGAACCGTGTCGACATCAAAAAGATGGATGACGACGATAATGCCGGCGACTCCCTCACCGGCGGGTATATCTTCAAACTGGACAAAGAGTCGTGGAAGCCTAACTTCCCCGGCAAGTACAGGCCCACCCCTGAGGCCCCGCACCACAGCCATTACCAGTATGTCTACCCCAAACCCGACCGGCTCACCCCCTCGCAGGCCGATTATATCAAGCATTATTTCTGGGCTTTTGAGGATGCCGTACAGAGCAGCCATCCCCACGACACGGTGACCGGCTATCCCGCTTATATCGACGTAGCCTCTTTTGTTGATCATTTCCTCATCAGCGAGCTGGCCAAGAATGTGGACAGCTACTACTTCAGTTGTTATTTTCACAAAGACCGTGACAGCAGGGGAGGCAAGATCACCATGGGACCGGTATGGGACTACAATTTTGCTTACGGCAACGTCGCCTACAACGACGCCGAGCATTACACGGGATGGGAGCTGATCTTCTTCCTCAACCACAACCATGCTCATCCCACCGATCCCTATCCCGTGCCTTTCTGGTGGAACAACCTCATCCACGACTCGCTGTTCGTCGAGCGGGTGATCGCCCGCTGGCACGGGTTGCGGCAGTCGCTCCTCACCCCCGAAAGGGTCAATGCCTTTGTGGAC
>CAZYQV010000216.1:0-2759 GCA_964649775.1 uncultured Rikenellaceae bacterium | reverse complement strand
GCCTCAGCGCCCGGAAAAACCTTCCTCAGCGCCTCATCCAGCGAGGGTTCCATCTCGGTCTTGTCCTTGAACGAGACGATCACCCTCTTGAGCTCGGGCATCTGGCTCTGTTCCGACTGCAGGTATACCGGCTCGACATAGAGGAAAGAGTGGTTGATGGGGATGATCAGCAGGTTGCCGCGGATGACGCGCGAGCCTTTCTGTCCCCAGAGGGTCAGCTCGGAGGAGATATCGGGTTTCTGGTTGATGCGGGCTTCTATCTGCATGGGACCGTAGATCAGCTTCTCCTTGGGCAGCTCATAGACGATCAGTTCGCCGTAGTGCGGCACATCGCAGCGGGCACACATCCATGCCACCATATTGTCTTTGCGTGAGGGGGTCAGCGGCAGCATCAGGATGAACTCCTCCCGGTCGCCGCCGGGGATACGCATGTTCACATAGTAAGGACGCATACGCTGTTCGCTCTCCTGGTAGATCTCGGTGGGCACGTTCCACAGGTCCTCCTGGTTGTAAAAGACCTGCGGGTCGGTCATGTGATACACGTTGTAGATGCTGTTCTGGATGGTGAACAGGTCGGAGGGATAACGGATGTGGGCTTTGAGGAACGCCGGCATCTCCGCATAAGGCCTGAAAAGGGTGGGATAGATCTTGCGGTAGGCCCTGACGAGAGGGTCTTTCTCGTCGATGACGTAGAAGGTGACCGTGCCGTCGTAAGCGTCGGTGACCACCTTCACCGAGTTGCGTATATAGTTGACGCTGTGGCGGCTGCCGGCAGGCATCACGGGCTCGGAATAAGGAAACCTGTCGCTGGTGGTGTAGGCGTCGTGCATCCAGTAGATGCGGCCGTCGTCGCCGAGGATCAGGTAGGGGTCGCTGTCATACACCAGGAAAGGCGCTATGTTGCGGTCGCGCTCGGCGATCTTGCGGTGGTACATGATGCGGCTCTCGCTGGTGATGTAGCCTGTGATGAGTATCTTGATGTCGGAGTAGTTCCAGGCGAACACCAGCCGCCGGAAGAGGCCTTTGAGCTGTACCCCTCCCCGTCCGTCGTAAGTGTTGTACACGTTCTGGTCGCCCCGGGGGTAGTCGAACTCTTTCATCTCCGTGCGGACGATGGCATAGTCTTCGGTCTCCTCACCGTAATAGATCTGAGGTCTTTTGATCTCGATGGGCAGCTCCGACTGGGGCGGTATGTTTTTGATGACGAACTCGGGCATGCCGTTGGGCGTCACCTTGTTGACAGGACTCATCACCACGCCGTAGCCGTGGGTATACATCAGGTGCATGTTGACCCACGTGCGGGCCCTGCCGGGGATCTGCGAGGCGGGCAGCTCACGGGCCGCCAGCGCCACCTGCGTGTAGCGGGGGAAGTTGTACCTGTCGACATCCACATCGCGGAAATCATAGTAGAGGCGTATCTCCTGCAGCTGCTTGTAGGTCTGTATCAGGGGCCGGTTGTCCCACAGGCGAATGTTCTCAATGGTGTTGCGGTTGTCGCGTATGTCCTGCCAGGTGATGGTCTGGTCGGCCGGGAAGGGCAGCTCGCGTATGCTGTCCAGACCGTAGGCCAGCCGTGTGAAGCGTATGTTGTTGGCGATGTAGGGCTCCTCTTTCTCCAGCTCGTTGGGACGGACGATGTACTGCTGGATGACCCCCGGCCATATCCATATCATGCCGGCCAGCACCACGAAGTAGACAGCCCCCAGGATCCAGATCATCTTCCACCGCCGCAGCAGCGGCAGCAGCATCACCAGGAGGGCCAGGGCCAGCATCACCACGGTGATGATGCGGTATCCCGGCAGGAGGGCATGCATGTCGGTGTAGGAGGCGCCGAAGGCCACGCCGCGCGTGGAGAAGAGGATCTCAAAGAGCCGCAGCCGGTAGGTCCAGGCGATGCCCACCAGGTAGAGACCGCCCAGGATGGAGAGATGGGCCGCCGCCTTGCCGTAGACACGCGGCTTGCCGCCGGGCATGGTGATGGCACGGTCAACGACATAGGAAAAAAGAACCCCCAGGAAGATGATGGTCATCACCGAGAGATACCACGTGCGAAGGAACTGGTACACCGGCAGACGGAAGACATAAAAGCCCACATCTTTTCCGAAGACAGGGTCGGTGATCCCGAAAGGCCCGGCATGGAGGAACATCAGGAACGACTGCCACTGGTTCACCACCGACAGACCCGTCACCAGCCCGAAGCCCAGCAGGTAAAGGGTCCAGATATAGCCGGAGAGCATGCCGTCGCCACTGATGTTCAGCATCTTCAGCGGATCGAACTTGCCCGGCTCGTAAATGGCCCGCGTATAAGAGCCTATGCGCCGGGCGATGGTGATGTTGATCAGGGCCAGGAACAGGAAGAGGAAGAAAAAGACGGCAAAGACGATCAGCCGTGTCCAGAGCATGGTCTCAAAAACCTTCTTGTAGTCCAGGTTCTCAAACCACAGCCACTCCCCGTAATAACGGAACGACAGGAAAAAGAGCACCAGCAGGGTCAGCGCCAGGATGATCAGACGGAAACGGGCTTTTTTCATGAGAAGAGATATTTTGTTTTACCAGTATTATATGCAAAGCTAAGAAAAATAGAGGTCGAAAAGTAGAAAGGTCAAAAAGAGTTGAAGGGTTTGATAACCGCTGGCGCGGTTGTTTGAGGTTTGGTGCGCTGCGCGCGTTTGAGGGTTTGGTAACCGCTTTCCCTACTTCGCCGTTGGCTACGTAGGGCGAAGCGCGGTTGTTTGAGGTTTGGTGCGCTGCGCGCGTTT
>CAZYQV010000215.1:0-8994 GCA_964649775.1 uncultured Rikenellaceae bacterium | reverse complement strand
GAGCGGGGCATACGCACGTTCGAGACATCCACCAGGAACACGCTGGACCTGAGTGCCGTGCCCGTGCTGAAACAGAAGACCCACTTACCGGTCATCGTCGATCCCAGCCACGGGACGGGGCACAGGTGGCTGGTACCGGTCATGTCGAAAGCCGCCATTGCGGTGGGTGCCGACGGCATCATCGTGGAGGTACACAACAACCCGGAAGAAGCACTCAGCGACGGGAAGCAATCGCTGTATCCCGAAGAGTTTGCACAGATGGTGAAGGATCTGGAGAGCATAGCCCGGGCGGTAGGGAGGGAGATCTATCTGCCGAAACATATCCCGGCCTGAACATCCCGGCCTTCACCGTTGAACACCTCAGGATGAGCATAGTCCGTTTCTTTGCGGGAATATTTCTTTTTTCCCTCTTCCTGCCTGCCACCCTGCCGGCACAGGAGGAGGTGAACCTCGGATTCCTTATCCCCGACCGCCACACCCTGGCAGCCCGTCACGGCGCCGAGCTGGCAGTGCAGGAGGCCAACAGGCGGGGAGGATGTTGCGGGAAAAAGTTCCATCTCATCGTACGGTCAGTGGAAGGACCCTGGGGCACAGGATCAAAACAGGCAGTAAGCATGATCTTCGACTATGAGGTGATGGCCATCGCCGCCTCCCTCGACGGCAGGAACGCTCATCTTGCCGAACAGATCACCACCAAAACAAAAGTGGCCTTTCTCTCTGCCTGGTCGACAGACATGACCCTCTCCTATGCTTTTGTGCCCTGGTATTTCCGGTGTATCCCCGACGATAAACAACAGGCAAAGGTACTGATCAACGAGGTATACCGGAAAAAGAAGATCCGCAACGTCGTTCTTATTGGCGAGGACAACTATGATGCCGAGAACGCCATAGCTACCTTCCTCAAAATGAGCAGCAACAGCCACCTCCCCGCCCCCCGCCAGGTGACGGTGCGGAGCACACCGGAGAAGGAGCTTGTGCTGACAGCAGCGATGATCCCCGAAGCAGGAGCCTATATCCTTTTCGGCACGCCGGCCCTTGCTTCCTCTTTCATGAAAGTATACCGGGAAAAAGGGTTGACCGGCCCCGTTTTCGGGACCCTCTCCCTGCTGGATGACCGGCAGGCCCACACCCAGGACTGGAGTGTCCTGCAGGACGTAACGGTCGTCGCACCCGCACTGTCTGCCACCCCGGAAGCAAAAGAATTTAAAGAGAAGTTCCTGAAAAAATACGGATACGAACCGGGTCCGGCAGCAGCCTATGCCTACGATGGTATAAACGTCATCATCGAGGCCATCAGAAAAACAGGAACGAACAGAAACCGGATCATCGGTTATCTCTCAGGGATAAGGTACCGGGGAGTCACGGGCCTGATCCGTTTTGATGAAAAGGGCAACAGGGCAGGTGAAGCAACACTGATGATCATCCGCGACGGACATCCTGTACCCTGCCCCACGCAATAGAACCTATATTTTTTTTATCTTGGGATTGATTTGCCGGTCCCCCTGCCGGAAACCTAAAGTCAACAGACATGAAAAAAAGATACCTCTTCCTTCCGATCGTATTTATCCTTCTGACGGTGCCTTTCGGATGTAAACAACAGAAAAAACAGCAGAAAGCCACACCGGAGGAGATCACCTCTACCAAGTCGCTGGGGCTGGCCTACCTTGAAGAGAACAAACTCGACAAGGCGGAGAAAGAGTTTCTTAAGCTCACCGGGCTGGCACCGGAGGAAGTCTCCGGCTATGCCAATCTCGGCCTTGTCTATCTGAGGATGGGCAAATATCCCGAGGCTGAGAAATGGTTAAAAAAAGCTGTGGAGATGGATCCCAAAAACCCGGACATTCTTCTTATCCTGGCAAAGACCTACGAGCTGAGCGACCAGAAAGACAAAGCCATAGCCACCCTGGAGAAGTCACTGCAACACTCTCCCGATCATCTCAAATCACTTTATGCTCTCACAGAGCTCTATTCCGCCTCCAACGACAAGAAATCGCTGGAGAAACGGTATCAATACACAAAAAAACTGATCGGCATCGTTCCGGCCAATATCGTGCCGCGTCTCAGCCTGATCGACATCCTGATACGCAATAACCAGCCGGACGAGGCCCTGGCACAAATGGAAGAGTTGCGCAAGGTGTTCCCCGAATTCCCCAAAGAGGCCGCACAATACTACACACGCACCCTCAGGGCCTTGCAGAAGAAGGAGATGGATGAGGCAGCCACCTCTTTTATGATCTTCCACAACTATCTCAAGGTCACTCCCGTTTATCAGGCAGGTATCCTGAAGCTCAAAGGTCCGCAAGGCTTCATAGGCTCCCCGGTGATCACTTTCGACAACAACAAAAGCATTGCCCAGGTGACCGACTGGAAAAGCATCCTGGCAGCCATACACTATACCGACGTGACCTCTTCGGCCTGGGAGAAAGCTCCGCGGCAGAGGAAAGGGAAAAGCACAGAAGAAGCGTTGTACACCTCCCTGGCAGTATGTGATTATGACGGCGACGGGGACAATGATCTTTATACAGGATTCCTCGATCACAACACCGGGATCTACCACCATTACCTTCTCAACAACGACTGGGGCAAGTTCAGCGATGTCGCTGCCGGCGCCGGCATCACCCATGAGGGAAGAGAGTATGCAGCGGTGTTCGCCGACTATGACAATGACGGCTACCTGGATCTTTACATTGTACGGGAAGGGAAAAACATCCTTTACAGAAACGACGGCAAAGGATCTTTCACGGACGTGACTGACGAAGCAGGGGTAGGTGACCCGGAAAAAGCCAACGGCTCGCTTTTCTTCGACTACGACCACGATGGCGACCTCGACCTTTACCTCATCCGGCCCCATGCCAACCTGCTGTACCGCAACAATGCCGACGGCACTTTCACCGACCAGACCGGTGCATCCGGGCTCTCGGGAGGCGACAGGAACAGTACGGATGCTGCCTTTGCTGATTTCGACGATGACGGCGATATTGATCTGTTCATCACGAACGACGACGGCTCAAACATGCTCTTCTCCAATCAGCGGCAAGGCGTCTACAAAGACATTACCGAAGAATGTGGCCTGAAAAGCGAGGGAGGATCCACCTCCGTCAGCGTGGGAGACTACAACAATGACGGATTCCCCGATATCTTCATCACCTCACGGGTACCGGGAGGGAGTACGCTGTACATGAACAAGGGAAACGGCAAATTCACCGCCGACATGAGATCGGCAGATATCACAAGGATACTGCATACTATAAAATGTTACGATGCTGCTTTTCTGGACATTGACAATGACGGATTTCTGGATATTTTCGCAGCAGGCATGGCAGCCACGGGCAATGGCCGCGGAGTCTATATGTTCCACAACGATGGCAGCGGCCGTTTTTTTGTGGCAGATCATCTCCTCCCGGACAACATCACCAACGGACGCAAGATCATCACCTTCGACTATAATGAGGATGGTGATGCAGACGCCGTCCTGACAGACATGAACGGCAACCTTCACCTGTTGCGTAACGACGGCGGCAACAACCTCCATTATCTGAAGATGAAACTGGTAGGCTTGCGTACAGGCAGCGGGAAGAACAATTATTACGGCATAGGAGCAAAGATCGAGGTCAGGGCCGGCAACCTGTACCAGTCGGCGGTGGTCACCTCGCCGGAGGTGCTCTTCGGTCTGGGTTTTCGCACCAAGGCCGACGTTATCCGCATACTCTGGACCAACGGTGTGCCGCAGAATATTTTCTTTCCCCATACCGACCAGGACCTGGTGGAACAACAGGAACTGAAAGGCTCCTGTCCTTTCCTGTACACCTGGGACGGCAAGAGGTTCACCTTTGTCAAGGACATCATGTGGCGCAGTGCCCTGGGCATGCCTCTGGGCATCATGGGGGAAGACAAGACGACCAGATATGCCAGTTCGGCACCTTCCGTCGACTACATCAAGATCCCGGGAGATATGCTCCGGCCCAGGAACAACAAGTATGAGCTGCGTATCACGGATGAACTGTGGGAGACCATCTACTTCGACAAGGTGCGGCTGATCGCAGTGGATCACCCCGACAGTGTGGAGATCTTCGTGGATGAACGTTTCATGCCTTCCCCCCTGCCGGGTTACCGGCTCTACCAGGTAACGGAGAAACGCTTCCCTGCAGCCGCCAACGACGGCTACGGAGAGGATGTGCTGCCGCTCATCACCAAAAAAGACGACCGGTATGTAGCCACCATGGAGCCCACGCAGTATCAGGGGATCACAAAGATGCACGATCTCATTCTCACGCTGGGTCCTGTGGACAGGAACAAAAAACTGGTTCTCTTCCTCAACGGCTGGATCTTCCCTTCCGACGCCAGTATCAATGCCGCCCTGGCTCAGTCGGGCAAGATAAAGCTTGTCTCTCCCTACCTGCAGGTGCTCGACAGGTCGGGACAATGGGTGACCATCGACAGGAACCTGAGCTTCCCCATGGGCAAGGACAAGACCATCGTCACCGACCTCACGGGCAAGATCCCTCCGGCAGCATCGCCTGTCAGGCTGCGCATACGCACCAATATGGAGATCTACTGGGACGAGATCTTCTACACCAACGAGGATACGGAGGCACCTGTCCACACCAGGATGATCGCTCCTTCCTCGGCAAGACTGCACTACCGCGGGTTCTCACGCACCTACCGCAAGGGTGGCAGGTACGGCCCCCACTGGTTCGATTACGGTCAGGTCACGCCGGGACAGAAATGGAGAGATCTCACAGGCACCTATACACGCTACGGCGATGTGCTGCCCCTGCTCACGGCTGCCGATGACCAATATATCATCAAGAACGCCGGGGATGAGACGATCATTGACTTTGACGCAGACAGTCTTCCCGCCCTGCCCGGAGGATGGACGAGGGACTTCCTGATCCACAGCGTGGGATGGGTGAAAGACGGTGACCTCAACACCGCCACGGGCCAGCATGTAGAACCCCTCCCCTTCCATGCGATGAGCTGTTATCCCTACGGGCCGGAAGAGTCTTATCCCGACGACCCAGCACACCGCAGATACCTGGAAGAATACAACACACGGGTGGTCACCACCACTGATTTTCAGCGTGTCCTGGCCACAGCAGGGAAAGGTAAAAAAAGGTAAAGGTGGTAAAGAGGGGCTGATCCTCTTATTTGCGGAGTGTGAAGACCTTTGCCGGTGCCCTGTTGAAGCCGACAACGATCAGGGGTTCTTCGCCGTCAAACCAGAGCAACGACTCAACCATGCCCTGAAGCATCAGCCCTGTCTGCGAGGGCATCCGGAGGTCAGCGACGGGCCTGCCTTCGCGGCTGAAGAGCACCTCTCCCTTGTTGGCATCAAAATAGCCGGTGCTCACCTCATAGGTGTAGTCATTGCCGGCCAGGATCACATCGGGCAGGCTGTCGTGGTTAAGATCACGGACGATCATCTTCTTCACAGGAGACACCTGCGCCCACCGTGGCAACGGCTCCCAACGGAAAGTATTGCCTTCATTCCAAAGGATATAACTAGAGGTGGTGGTCACGAACAACGTATCCCTGATCCTTTTCACGACAGAAGAATCAAAAAGGTCATGGATGGTTGCGTAACTGAAATCACTGTAATTCCTGAACTTTTTCAGAAAATAGGATGACTGCCCGACCAGTTCGTCAAGATAGTTGACCGGATACTCGGTCATCATCCCCTGCGGATTTTCCCAGTAACTTGTAGCAACAGGATCCAGGGTACCGTTCATGTCCACATCCAACACATACAGACGCATCGGATAACGGTCACTGATGGTAAAACGGTGGTTATCCCCCAGGTTGCCCAGGAGATAATCGTTGTCGCCGTCACCGTCAAGATCTCCTGCTGCCACGGAAAACCAGAAGCCATGCATTTTCCCGATCTCCGGGATATCCTGCTCCTCCAGGGTCTTCCCTTTTTGGTTATTCAGGATCGCCACGGAGTTCCATTCCCTGGTCACGATCAGGTCTTCCCAGCCGTCACCGTCATAGTCGCTCCATACGGCATCGGTGACCATGCCCAGGGCATAACCCTTCGTCTGCGTATATCTTCCGCCGTTGTTCACAAGCAACCAGGAATCGACCGAGAGCGGATAATGATCTTTCTTCACCCTTGCTCCTACGAACAGGTCCACATCCCCGTCATGGTCAAAGTCACAGGGTCGGACGACAGATGCAACAAAAGGAGGTATGGGGAGAGGAATTCTCACAAAGCTGTCCGGCTCATGCAGGTAGAGATACTGTACATATCTGTCTTCTTTTTCTTCATAGCCTCCCGCCAGGGCTACCACGTCGTTGTCGCCGTCACCATCCACATCGAGAATGGCCAGGTCCGCTTCAGAGAAAAGTTTCATCCCGGTCAACCCCGTCAGGTGACCTTTGACAAAACGCCCGCCTTCTCTGAAAAAGACCATGGTGGGCAGGACATTCGTAGCACCTACAAGAATATCCTCCTGTCCGTCACCGTTAAGATCCCCTTTGGCCATGCGGGGCCCTATCTGGGAGAACTTATGGGGAAGGATCTTCTGCACACCGTAGAAGTCAATATAATCGTCCTGCTCATGCATGTAATGGAAAATAGTGTCATTTTCCCGGAAGAGGTAGTCATAACCAGCTTTTTTCTTCATGGCAGGACGGGCCTCTTTCTCATCCATCTCCACGATCTGATCCGCAGGGATATCCCTCAGATAAGAGACATAGTTTGTCACAGGCCAGGTGACTTTTACAGAATCAACGCGTTCGTTGCTGCCCAAGCCGAAATGCACTACGGGATCCACCGAAGATACATATCCCCGGGAGAGATACTCTTCCTGATACTGATATGCACCTTCACACCACAATTCGATCTTTGCACCTATCGCCCGGGAATTTTTCTTTTCCCCCCTGAGCCTTATGCTGAGATAGTGTGTATTCTTTTCATCTTTCTCTCGTGTGTAGTTCTTAAATACAAAAGCATAATCGTTGATGTTATTCACCACATAATCCAGGTCACCGTCGTTGTCCAGATCAACAAAAGCAGCACCATAAGAGAAGGAGGGCGGTGCATCGAGCCACTCCTCCGACTTTACAACAAAATGAATATCCCCCACATTCTCAAAAGCAATATTGGGGACTTTGATCACAGGTGCTTTTTCAATCAACTGGTCTTCCGAAGCCACGAAATTCCATGTTTGCGCCTTGAAATTCGTCCAGTCTTTGTCGGTCAGGTCTTTGGGATATCCATTGGCCACCAGCAGGTCTTTGTCCCCGTCGTTATCATAGTCGGCAAACAAAGGCGACCAGCACCAGTTGGTCTGGTAAACACCGGCCAGCTGGCCCACCTCACTGTAAGGGAGCATGATGGAATCATACAGCATACCGTTGTGTATGTGGAGCATGTTCCGGAGATACTGATGCTCATAACCATATTTTGTGTCATATAAATAATAGAGGTAAGCAAAGCCGTTGATGGTCTGTTTCTTCTTGTAGTAAGATACCGGAAACATGTCGAGGGTGAGGATATCCTGGAAGCCATCATTGTTGACATCGGCCATATCATCCCCCATAGAAGATTTTGTCTGGTAGGAAAGATACTTTGCCACCTCATTTTTAAAAGTACCGTCACGTTGATTGATATAGAGCAGATCGTTGGAGATATAATCATTGGAGATGTATATGTCGGGATAACCATCCTTGTTGACATCACCGATAGCGATCCCCAGGCCGAAGCCTTCAAAAATGATCCCGGCTTCAAGGGTCACGTTGGTAAAAGTACCATCCCCGTTGTTACGGTACAGATGGTCGTTGCTGACAGCCGTGCCATCGTTCTTTTTCGGACGATAACTGGCCGAGAGGCGGTCATTCACCCAGTTGTTGAGGAGATAGAGGTCGAGGTCACCGTCGAGGTCGTAATCAAAGAAAGAGGCATTGACGGTATAACTGTCATCATCGAGGCCATACGCTTTGGCCTTATCCACATAGAGGAGACGACCGTCCTTCTGAGGACCCTGGCAAATATAAAACCGGTTCCTTCTCAGCTCAGCCTGATTATATGCAGTGCAGGTAAGATATACATCCAGCCATCCGTCGTCGTTGATGTCGGCAAATGTAACACCGCTGTACCACTGTCCGTCGTCCAGCGCCTCAAAATCATCGGTAATATCTTCAAACTTAAAATCTCCCTTGTTCAGGTAGACCCGCGGAGAGACCTGGTTACCGGTAAAAATGATATCCTGCAGTCCGTCATTGTTAAGATCAGCGATCCCGACCCCTGCTCCGTTGTAGATATACTCAAAGTTCATCACATTGAGGGAATCGTTATCTTCAATACGGTTGATAAAGGTGATACCCGTCTTTTTGGGATCCAACAATTTAAAGCGTGTCCCGTGAGAACAGGAAGCCAGCAATATTACAATGATAACCAGGGAGATGTATTTCATATCTTTCATCGACTACCAACAGGATTTCTACCGATAAAGAAACAAAAAAAAGTGGACTTCCCGGCGGAGGTCCACTTTAATTTAGCTTCATAACAGGGATTATCTGTTCTGTACGAGATTACCGTTGCTAAGGTCGATCTGACGCTGCGGTACGGGGAAGTTCACATCTTCCGGACCCACCTGTGCATTTCCGTAGAGGGCGCTGCCCCAGGGCATGGTCTTCTCATAAGCCAGGATACGGCTCAGTTCGCTGACCACCTCGTCCCAGCGCTGCAGGTCATAATACCTGTGACCTTCCAGCCCCAGTTCGAGTCTTCTCTCAAACTTGATGGCTTTCATGGCATCTTCCTGTGTTGCGAACTGTGAAGCGGGATAGAGACCTATCACATAGTTGGCAGCGGGTGTTGTTCCGTCAGCTTCTTTCACAAAACCGTCGGGGTTGGCAGCACGTGCACGGACGGCGTTGACCTCACCCATGCCCCTGTCGTCGGCACCGAGCATGGCTTCACACTCGGCCTTGAGCAGCAGCACGTCGGCATAACGGATCATACGGTAACCGTTGGCCGTCCATCCGGAG
>CAZYQV010000214.1:0-5067 GCA_964649775.1 uncultured Rikenellaceae bacterium | reverse complement strand
CATCTCTTTATCGCTTCATCGCTTTATCGCCCTTTCCCCCTTCGAGCTTCGAGCTTCGAGCTTCCACCTTCCACCCCTCCATCTCCAGCACAATCACCCCCGGCCGGCATCCCGGCGCTAAACACCCTGCCTCCGGCATCGCCAACGCCCGGGCCCCCGCCAGGGTGAGGCGGTACAGCCTCTCCCCGAAGACTTCTACACTACCCCCAGGCTCCGGGAACAGATCCCGTACAAGGACCTCCTCTCCCGGGTTTTTCCGGATCACCACCATCTCCTTCTCCGCCGCCGCCGCACGGCCGGGAGCCATCTCCTCAGCCGTGCCTGTAAGCAGGTCTTCCCGAAAGGCCCTGTCACGAAAAGCCGTCACGACGGCCCGACAGCCACACCCCCGGAGCATCGCACGAACACGCACAGCCTCTTCCTCGCTGTGATCCCCCGCGATCTTTAGGCAGATGATGAACCCCGGCACCACCACCCCGCTGTAAAAAACGGTACCGGCATATTCTCGTGCCTCACCGCCGGGATCCACCACCTCCGTGATGGTCCCTTCGCCGTCCGTCACCACCACGCCGTAACGCACCGGCGGGGAGGAGACAGGGAACACATAATGTGCCGATATCCGCTTTATCATTTGGCAACAGGTATTTTCCCATGCACCAGTAGAGGACGCATGTCCAGACGGATATCTTTCACATCCACACGTTTGATGTAGGTCGTATCCTTGTTCTCATCATCCGCCAGGAATCCTTGTACATGGGTCATGGCAGGATCGGTGAGTTTTTTGGCGAGGACGACCTGATGCCACCGCCCGTCCTTGGGCACCCGGCGCTTGTCCCACTCGATCCGCTCGCCCTCATTCGTGCCGTTATCCCTCCAGAACCACAGATGGATATAGGGTCGCTTCGAGCCGTCACTCGTGCTTATCCTGACCTTTATCTTCAGCGAATAGACCCCCGGACCCCTGACAGGCACGGAGAACGGTATCTTGTTGCGCTGCCCCTCCCGCGGCAAATGAAACTCCCTTTTCAGGTTCCACAAATCACTCGTATCTGCCACCGGCCGCGGCGCATGCTCTTCCTCAAACGTCTTCTCAAGCAGCTCACGCAGATCCTTGAGCACCACCTCGTAGACAGCCTCCAGCTCCTGCATGTTGTTGTCGTCGGTATAATGATCGATGGTCTTCTCCATATCTTCCACCGTATATCCGTATTTCATCAGGATATCACGGTAGTTGCTCATCGAGTCGGTACCGGGGAACTGCCTGCGGAGGTAACGCAGCGAGAAAACACCGTCGGCCAGGTATATATCTTCCAGCACCGGCACCAGCTCATCCGGCGGGATCACCTGCGCCTCCCTCTTCTTCTCCTTCCCGCCACACGCGATCATCACCCCCGCCATCCCCAGCACCATCACAAATTTTATTACATCCCTTATCTCCATCCTTCAATAAACATTTATCTTGTTACACCTAAACCCTAAACCCTCATCCCTCATCCATTCAATGCCTTTTGTGCAGGCGTTTGAGGTTTGATATGCCCTGACGGGCATGTTTGGTGTGCCTTCGGCACGTTTGAGGTCATAACCCTTCGCGCATCGAGCTTCGAGCTTCAAGCATCAACCTTCAACCTTCCCCTTCCTCCTATTTTATATCATTAAAATGCACCCCCACCATGATCTCATGCGTCCCGGAGTTATACCTCCTGATCTCATTGATGCCGATATCATACGAGTACCCGAAATAATATTTCCCCGCGTGGATATACCCCACCAGCAGGGCGATGGCATCCGACGACCTCCACGAGGCCCCCAGCCACACCTTGTCGAGATAGGTCACCTTCACGTTGAGATCAATCTGTGCCGGCACCACCGCCGTCTTCTTGTACAACAATGCCGGTTCTATCTTCCAGTCGTCCCCCGCCTCAAAGGTATAACCTCCCATCAGGTAGAAATGAGTCTTCAGCTTGTTTAACCCGTTCTTCTCATCATACACCTTCAGACTGTTGGCAAAGAGCTGGAAGGCCGAGAAGCCGGCATACCATCCCTCCCCGTATGCATATACCCCCACCGCCGCATCCGGCACCACGGAAGAGTAGACGCTCTCCTGCAGAGCGTTGTCGTTCGGGTCGAATAGGGTAATCTTCGTGCCGTCCACCTTGTTCTGCAGCATACCGAAAGAGAGCCCCATCGACAGACGGATGGCATCGGTGAGCCCCACATTGTATGCATAACTACCGTAGAGGCCTGTCCGGCTGGTAGGACCCGTGATATCATTGAGGACATACCCTCCAAAACCCATAGGTTTGCGGGTATGCGGACCGAAAACACTGAAACTCACCGTCTGCGGCCCGTCTACAATACCGGTCCATTGGAAACGACTGTCGGCACGTAACTGATAATGATTCACCGTGCCCGCTACAGCCGGGTTGAGAATATAGTCGTTGAACATAAACTGACTGTAAAGGGTTAACTGCTGCCCAGAGACCGCGGCGGCGAGGAAGAAAAAGAAGAATATGCCTGTTCGTATCCGTATCATCATCTTATCGCATGATCGTTACCGGTCCTGTCAGCGGCGGCGTGCCGTGGTCATCGTTCAGCCGCACTACAAAATAATAGGTCCCCGACGGAAGGGCCTTGCCGTTATAGGTGCCGTCCCACTCCTTCGCCCGGTCATAGCCGCGGCTGTAGAAAACACGCTGACCCCAACGGTCGAACACCTGCACCACGATGTTGGGATAGTACTCCGTATGCCCGAAATGCCAGGTGTCGTTGGTGCCGTCACCGTTGGGGGTGAACCCCGACGGAATGAAGAGCTTGCGTATCAGCTCCACCCGCACCGAGTCGGTCTCTACACACCCCTCCACCGTCGTACCATCGACATAGTACACCATATCCCGGCCGGGACGGGCCGTTACCGAAGCACCGGAGGTGCTCTCCAGACCCTCGGCAGGGTACCAACTCCACGCCGTGAAACCCGCCGTCGTGGCTTGCAGCACCACCGACCCGCCTTCCACCACCGACGTGTCATTGCCTGCATCCAGGCCGTGGACGGGATACACCATGACACGCACGGTGTCGGTATCGTAACACACTCCCCGGTATACCGTCACCACGAAGTCAGTAGTCGCCTCAGGCGTCGCTACCGGCGTAGCCGAGGCGGGATCGTCCAGGTACTGCGCAGGATGCCACTGGTAGGCATCCCCGCCGCCGCCATGCAGAACCACGCTGCCCCCCGGACAGACGGCCGTGTCTCTCCCGGCATCGGCCTGTACATCATACAGTCCTGTCAGCCACAGCAGCTCTCCTTTCTGACAGCCGTGTTCATCCTGCACCATCACCAGGTAGACCCCTGCCTCCAGACCCGTGAAGTGGGACGTCACCTGCCAGTTCTTACCCCCGTCAACAGAGTACAGATAAGGCGCCGTGCCGCCGGTGGCCGTGACGGTGATCTCCCCGTCAGCACTATGATGACTGCAGACAGGCCGCACCGTGTCGGTGGTGAAGGTCAGGGGCGCCGGCTCACCCACGCTCACCGCCGCCGCAGCAGCCGTGCAGCCGCGGGCATCACGCACCATAGCCACATAACTGCCCGCCGCCAGACCGGCGAACATCCCGCCGTTATCTGAGTAGTTCTGACCGTTGTCCAAAGAATAAGCATAAGGTGCCGTACCCCCCGAGACATATACCCGCACCTCGCCGGAGGCCTCGCCGGCACACATGGCATCCTGCGCCGTCACCGAATCGACCGCCAGCACCGCAGGCTCGGCCACAACCACCGTGGCAGCCGCCACCACACAGCCATGGACATCACGCACCGCAGGATCATAGGTGCCGGGGGCCAGGCTCGCAAAGACACCGCCGTTGTCCGTGTAGGTGGTGCCCCCGTCGAGAGAATAGGTATAAGGAGCCGTGCCGCCGGAAGCGGTGAGCGTGATCCTGCCGTCGGCAGCACCGTGACACGTCACATCCGTTACGTCCGTCGTCACCGTACGCGCCGCCGGGCCGGCGACAACTACGGTGGCGCCCGCCACCGTGCAGCCATGCCCATCACGCACCGCCGGATCGTAGGTGCCCGGAGCCAGACCCGTGAACACCCCGCCGTTGTCCGTGAAGGTGGTGCCCCCGTCGAGAGAATAGGTGTATGGTGCCGTGCCGCCGGTGGCCGTGAGGGTGATCTGGCCGTCGGAGGCACCGTGACAGGTCTCGTCCGTCACCGCCGCCGTCACCGTCAGCGCCGGCGGCTCGCCGACATGCACCGTAGCAGCAACAGTGATACAGCCATGGGCATCGCGCACCGCAGGGTCGTAGCTGCCCGCAGAGAGACCCGAGAAAGTGCCGCCGTTACCGATGAAGGTGGTGCCGCCGTCGAGAGAATAGGTATAAGGGGCTGTCCCTCCCCCGGCCGTCAGGGTCACGGTGCCGTCGTCACCCCCGTGACACGTCACATCCGTCGCCGCAGAGGCGAGGGTGAGCGCCGGCGGACCGGCAACGATCACCGTGGCGCCGGCAGTGATGCAGCCGTGGGCATCACGCACCGCCGGGCCGTAGGTGCCGGGGGCCAGGCCCGCGAAGACACCACCGTTGTCCGTGAAGGTGGTGCCGCCGTCGAGAGAGTAGGTGTATGGTGCCGTGCCGCCGGTGGCCGTGAGGGTGATCTGTCCGTCGGAGGCGCCGTGACAGGTCTCGTCCGTAACGGCTGTCGTCACCGTCAGCGGCGGCGGCTCGGTGATCACCAGCGTATCCCCGGCAGCCGTGCAGCCGTGAGCATCACGCACCGCAGGATCGTAGGTGCCGGGGGCCAGACCCGTGAACACGCCGCCGTTGTCCGTGAAGGTGGTGCCCCCGTCGAGAGAATAGGTGTATGGTGCCGTGCCGCCGGAGGCCGTCACCACGACCCGGCCGTCGCCGGCGCCATGGCACGTCACGCCGGTCACGGCCGTAGCTACCATCAGCGTCGCCGGCTCACCCACCGTCACCGTGCCGCCCACGGTCTCGCAGCCGTGGGCATCACGCACACCCGCCACGTAGGTGCCTGCCGTCAGACCCGTAAAAACGCCGCCGTTGTCATGG
>CAZYQV010000213.1:0-3071 GCA_964649775.1 uncultured Rikenellaceae bacterium | reverse complement strand
TGTGCCTATGGAACGTTTGAGGTCTTAGCCCTTTCAACTCTTCAACTCTTCAACTCTTCAATTCTTCAACCGCTTTGACCTTTTCGACCTTTTGACTCTTCGACCCTTCGACTTTTAAACCTTTCAACTTATCAACTCTTCAACTTTTCAACTTTTCAAACTTTCAACTTATCAACTTTTTTATTTTCTTTGATAGAGTCAAACCTCAATCTTCCATCGTCATGAGATCACGTACCCTGCTCCCGCTTTTCTTCCTGTTTTTCTTTTTCACTCCTGTTCTCTCTTATGGTCAGCAGCCTGCTGACACGGCCGCGGAGGCTGAGACCACGGTAAGCCAGGAGATCGACCAGGCATTTTCGCCAATGGTCGACGTATTGTCCACGGTTCTATTTGTCGATCCTTTTGAGTTCATCGGCATCTATGACCCGCAGGTCTACGACAAACACGGCAAGCCCGTCCGTGATGAGTTCGGGAACAAAGTAAAAGCGCCGCTGCGGCTGATCGTGTTGTGGCTGTTCTTCGGCGGCATCTTTTTCTCCATCTATCTGAAGTTCATCGGTATCCGCGGGCTGAAGCATGCCTGGGACATCCTGCGGGGCAAGTTCTCAAAGAAAGGTGCCGGCGGGGAGGTCTCCTCGTTCCAGTCGGTGACCACAGCCCTCTCGGCGACGGTGGGCATGGGCAATATCGCGGGGGTGGCGCTGGCCGTAGGCATCGGCGGGCCGGGAGCTACCTTCTGGATGATCGTGGCCGGCCTGCTGGGTATGTCACTGAAGTTTGCCGAGGTGACCCTGGGCATCAAATACCGCAAGAAGAACAGCGACGGCTCTTTCTCGGGCGGTCCCATGTATTACCTGCGGGAAGGACTTAAGAAAAAAGGCGGATTCATGGGCAAGCTGGGGTTGTTCCTGGCCTTCCTCTTCGCCATCACCGTCATGGGCGGATCCATCGGCGGGGGCAACATGCTGCAGGCCAACCAGGCCTTCCACCAGCTGGTGGTCTTCTTCCCCTCCCTGGAACATTACGGTGCCTGGTACGGCGTCGCCCTGGCCCTGCTGGTGGGAGCCGTCATCATCGGCGGCATTAAAAGCATCGGCAAGGTGACGGAGAAGGTGGTGCCTGTCATGGCCGGCATATACATCTTCGCCGCCCTGGTGATCATCGCCCTGAACATCGGCAACACGGGCCACGCTTTCTGGCTGATCTTCCACAATGCTTTCAGTCCCGAGGCCGTGAAGGGCGGCATCATCGGCGTGATGATCTACGGCATCCAGCGGGGTGCTTTCTCCAACGAGGCCGGCATGGGGTCGTCGGCCATCGCCCACGCCGCCGCACAGAACGAAGAGCCGGTGAGCGAGGGTATCGTCGCCTCCATAGAGCCTTTCATCGACACCATCGTCATCTGCACCATGACCTCGCTGGTGCTCATCTTCACAGGCTTTGCAGAAGATACCGGCGGCCTGGAGGGCGTACAGCTCACCTCCGCCGCCTTCAAGTCGGTCATCTCCTGGTTTCCTTTCATCCTGCTCATCGCCGTCACCCTCTTCGCCTTCTCCACCATCATCTCCTGGTCGTACTACGGACTGAAAGGGTGGGACTATCTGGTGGGCGACATGGGCGAGAAATACCTCGGCGGCCGCAAGGTCACCAACCGCATCTTCCAGGTGCTCTTCCTGCTCTTCATCATCGTGGGATCCTCCACCGACATCTTCACCGTCATGGAGTTCTCCGACATGATGATCCTCGCCATGTCGGTACCCAACCTCCTGGGCCTTTTCATCATGGCTCCCGAGATAAAAAGGGATATGAACGATTACTGGCAACGACTGAGAGCAGGGGAGTTGTAAGTGGTGAGTGGTGAGTTATAAGTTGGGAGGTGGAATATACCTATTTAAATAGGTTTTTAAATAGGTATTTAAATGCCTATTTAAATACCTATTTTCCGGATGCGTGATTCCAATTCGTCATATTGGGTAAACGGCAGGGTAGCAAAGAGTTTCTTGCGGCGCACCTCTTCTATGGTCTCGGGGGCACCGGGGCGGAAGTGCAGCTCTTTCTCGCTCACCCCCAGCAGTTGGGGCATCTCCTCGAAGACGAATCCGTACACCTCTTTCATGAGGGTCTCCCGCCGTCCTTCGAGACAGGGGCGTTCCATCACTTTTTCGAAGGCGGCAGTACCGGCAAAGCCGCGTTCTCCCCGATAGTACTGGTCTTTGCGTTTCTGGAACTCCTCCGGCTGGGCGGGGTCGAGCACACGGGCCATGTCCAGGGCAAACTCCATAAAGCGGTGGAAAAGGTATTCTCCGGTACCGTACTCTCCCTCCTCGACAAGGGCCAGGAGTGCCGCACTGTGGTGCCAACGCCGCTGCATTTTGATGAGGCGGTAGCGTTCGAGAGAGGTGTCCCACAGCCTGCGGGCCTCCTGTAGTTTCTCCTGCGCCTTGCCGGCATCGCCCGCCTCGCGGTAAAAATCAGCCAGCCGTATCAGATGGTAATAGGTATCCCCGGAAGGGGGATGGTCACGGAGGAAGGTCTCCAGATAGTCGATGGAGCGCTGCACACCCTCCTGTTCCAGCAGCTCGGCCAGGGTGATATGTACATTGAGGAAATAAGGATCGTTCTGCGGCAAGCGGTCGATGAGTGTCTCGAGCCAGGCCTTCCCCTCCGCGTAGGGCAGGTCGGCATCTTTCTTCATGTAAGGCACCAGCTTGTTGAGGGTGGCCACCAAGGCAGTGTTCTGCTCCCGCAGGTACTGCTCCGCCAGCTCCTGCAGGAAAAGCACTGCCTCATGATAACCTTTGCTGCGGCGCAGCGCCGTAGCTTTCACCATCAGGCGGTGTACGTCGGCACGCGGCACACGCGGCATCATCTTCGCCGCGCCGGCATGAGGACCCAGGTCGAGAACGGGATCGGCACCTGCCGTTTTTCCCTTCCCTCCCCCGCGGCCAAACCATTTTTTCAGAAAAGAAAGCATCCTTTGTCAGGCGTATTTAACTCCCTGAAAATAGTAAATTCCTGACAATAAACAAAGATGTTGCGAGTTGCGAGTTGTGAGTATCGAGTTGTGAGTA
>CAZYQV010000212.1:0-3345 GCA_964649775.1 uncultured Rikenellaceae bacterium | reverse complement strand
GCTTCGGCGAAGGCGTACAGCAGCTTGGCGCCGTGCTTGATGATCCCGCCGTATTCCTGTGTGGTCCCCGGCAGGAAGCCCGGCACATCTTCGAAGGTGATGATGGGGATGTTGAAGGCGTCGCAGAAACGCACGAAACGGGCTCCTTTGACGGAGGCGTCGATGTCGAGCACGCCTGCCAGGTGGGCGGGCTGGTTGGCCACGACACCTACCGGACGGCCGTTGAGGCGCATGAAGCCCGTGACAATGTTCTGGGCGAACTGCGGCATCACCTCGAAGAAATAGTTGTCGTCGGCTACGGAGACAATGATCTCCTTCATGTCGTACGGCTTAGTGGGGTCGGAAGGCACCGGGTCGTGCAGGGCCGCATCTTCCCTGTTGACATCATCGGTGGTGGCCTTCACCGGCGGGTCTTCGAGGTTGTTGGAGGGGAGGAAGCCCAGCAGCTCGCGGATCATCATCAGTACCTGCTCGTCGTTCTGACCGATGAAGTGGGCTACGCCGCTCTTCGTGTTGTGTGTGGCAGCTCCCCCCAGGTCCTCTTTGGTTACCTCTTCGTGAGTGACGGTCTTGATGACGTCGGGGCCGGTGACGAACATGTAGCTCGACTGGTTGACCATAAAGATGAAGTCGGTGAGGGCCGGGGAGTAGACGGCGCCGCCGGCACAGGGCCCCATGATGGCCGAGATCTGGGGGATCACCCCCGAGGCCATCACGTTGCGGTAGAAGAGGTCGGCATAGCCGCCCAGGCTCTGCACGCCCTCCTGTATGCGGGCGCCGCCGGAATCGTTGAGGCCTATGACGGGCGCTCCCATCTTCATCGCCAGGTCCATCACCTTGATGATCTTGTTGGCATTGGTGCGGGAGAGCGATCCGCCGAAGACGGTGAAGTCATAAGCGAAGACGTAGACCAGCCGGCCGTCGATCTTGCCGTATCCCGTGACGATGCCGTCGCCGGGGATCTTCTGCTTGTCCATATCAAAATCGGTGCAACGGTGCACCACCAGCTTGTCGATCTCGACAAAACTGCCGGCGTCGAGGAGGATCTCGATCCTCTCACGGGCTGTTTTCCTGCCGGTTTTGTGCAGTTTTGCGATCCTCTCTTCGCCGCCACCCAGCTCAGCCTGTCGGTTCATCTCCTTGAGCAATCTGAACTTATCTTCATTTGTTGACATGATCTGCAATTTGTAGTGGTTAGTATAGGTAAAGATAAAAACAGAGCGGGAAAAAGAAGCCGGTCACTCCAGGGTGATCAGCACTTCATTGCCTTCGATGTTATCTCCTTCCCGCACATTGATCTTTTTGATCTTTGCGTCTTTCGGGGCTTTGTATTCACTCTCCATTTTCATGGCCGAGATGATGATCAGGGTATCTCCTGCCCGCACCTGCTGGCCCGGCTTGACAAGGATCTTCACCACCTTGCCGGGCATGGGGGAGGAGATATAGTTCGTTTTGCTCTCCAGTTTCCCTTTCTGGTGGTTCCGCTGATAGCGTACCTCGGCATCCACGATCTGGATATTCCACTGGTTGCCGTTGCTCTGGACGGAGTAGTTGTTCTTGATCTTGTTCCTGTTGATCTCCATCTCGTAGGACTTGCCTTCGAAAAGGAGGGAATAGATGCCTGCCTCCATTTTCTCCAGGTCGATCCGGTAGATCGTGCCGTCGATAGAGGCCGTGATGTAGTGCCCGTCCTGTTCGAGGATCTCTGCTACGACGGTCCTGTCTTTGAGTTCTATTTCAACTGGTGTCATGGTTGTCTGAGTTAGATGCGGGACAAAACAGCCTGTTTTCTGCCGAAGTCGCGCCATGCGCTGCGGAACTGGGGTATTGCAGAGCTCTCGTCCAGGTTGGCTTTCCTGTCTTCCAGGTACTGCACGAGCGCGGTGATGGCCGCCAGGTCTTCCATCTCTTTCTCCCGGGGTGATTTTTCTCTTCTGAGAAGGTCAAAGGCATGTTTGTCGATGAACTGTGTGTCGTAGTTTCCCGACCTGAAGTCTTTGTTCTTCAGTATTCTTTTCAGGAAAGGTATGGAGGTCCTGACCCCCACGATACGGTATTCATCCAGGGCTCTGAGCATCCGGTTGATCGCCTCCTCGCGGTTGGCTCCGTAGGTGATCAGTTTGGAGATCATCGGATCGTAGTGGATGGGGATCTTGTAGCCTTTGTAGATATAGTCGTCCACTCTGACGCCGGGGCCGTGGGGTTTGCGCAGCCGCAGGATCTCGCCCGGCGAGGGCATGAAGTTTTTGGTGGAGTCCTCTGCATAGATCCTGCACTCGATGGCATGGCCTCTCATGAAGATCTCGTTCTGGGGATGGCTTAGCTCCTCTCCCTGGGCGATGCGTATCTGTTCTTTCACCAGGTCGAAGCCCACGACCATCTCCGTCACGGGGTGTTCTACCTGGAGGCGTGTGTTCATCTCCAGGAAGTAGAAATTCCTGTGCTTGTCAACCAGGAATTCGACGGTGCCTGCCCCGACATAGTCGACGGCACGGGCGGCGGCCACGGCCGTAGTTCCCATCTCCTGACGCAGTTCGGGCGTCATCAGCACGGAGGGGGATTCTTCCACCACTTTCTGATGACGGCGCTGTACCGAACATTCCCGTTCACCCAGATGGATATAGTTACCGTGTGTGTCCCCCAGGATCTGGAATTCGATGTGGTGGGGTGATTCAACATACCTTTCTATGTATACGGCATCGTTGCCGAAGGAGCTGCCTGCTTCGGAGCGTGCGGCCCGCAGGGCAGGCAATATCTCTTTTTCCTTGTGGACCAGACGCATGCCTTTGCCTCCGCCGCCGGCAGTAGCTTTTATCATGACGGGCAGTCCTATCTCCCCGATGATCCGGAGGGCCTCCTCCTCACTGCTGACGGCCTGCTCGGTGCCGGGGACTACGGGAACGCCGGAAGCGATCATCTTCTTCCGGGCGGTGATCTTGTCGCCCATGATGCGGATGGCTTCCGGTGAGGGACCGATAAATATCAGTCCCGCGGCCTTCACCTTCCCGGCGAACTCCGCGTTTTCGGATAAAAAACCGTACCCGGGATGGATAGCATCGGCCCCGCACTGTTTGGCTACTTCCAGGATCCTGTCCATGTTCAGATAACTCTCTGCCGAGGGGGCCGGCCCGATGGGATAAGCCTCGTCGGCAAAACGCACATGTAAGGCATAACGGTCGATATCTGAGAAAACGGCAACACTCTGGATTTGTAGCTCCTTGCAGGATCTGATGATACGAAGCGCTATCTCGCCCCGGTTAGCGATCAGAATCTTTTTTATCATGATGTTACCCTAAAGGTTTGACGAAGCAAAGATACTATTTTTGAGAAAAAAAAAACGGAAAC